>JANMVY010000105.1:0-7124 GCA_031393535.1 Actinomycetes bacterium
ACGACTTCACCACCAACGAGGTGCCGGGCGAGACCGAACGTGACCGGCACTACTGGCGCGACGTCGGCACGCTCGATTCGTATTACGAGGCCCACATGGATCTCGTCGCACCGCTACCCGTGTTCAACCTGTACAACGACAGGTGGCCGGTGTACACGCTCGGCCGCACGTTGCCGCCGGCGAAGATCGTGTACGACGGCACCTACGGCGCAGGTGAGGTCTACGACTCGCTCATCTGTGCCGGATCGATCGTGTCGGGCGCGACAGTGCACCGATCGGTGCTCTCACCGGGGGTCCGCGTCGCCGCGGGAGCGGTGCTCGACGGAGCGATCCTGCTCGACGATGTGGTTGTCGAGGAGGGTGCTGTGGTGCGCAACGCGATCATCGACAAGCACGTGGTGATCCCGCGAGGGGCCCGAATCGGTGTCGATCCAAAAGCCGACGCGGAGCGGTTCACCGTGTCGGCCGCCGGGGTGGTCGCGATCGCAAAGGGTCAGTCGGTTACATAGGCCTGCGGTCTGCGGTGGGCCCACGGCGCGGCGCGTCGGCCGAACAGCGTGGCGCCCGATCGCAGGCGCGCTGGCTGGGCTACGGTTCGGGAGGCTTTCAGGGGGTTCGCTGATGAAGTTCTGGGCATCGACTGCGTTCACGGATATCTCGCAGTACACGCACCTTGCGCGCTATTGCGAAGAGGCCGGCGTGCACGGGCTGTTGATGTCGGACCATCAGGTTTTTCCTGCGGTGCTCCAGAAGCCATACCCGTATTCGCCCTACCCCGATGGTCGCCCGATCTGGGAACCTGAGACCCCGTGGCCCGACGTCTGGGTCACCATCGGCGCGATGGCCGCGGTCACCGAGCGCATGCACTTCGGCACCAACATCTACGTGGCACCTGCGCGCAACCTGTTCACGGTTGCGAAGGCGGTCGGTACAGCCGCGGCGCTCTCGAACGACCGTGTCCATCTCGGCCTCGCGGCGGGGTGGATGAAGGAGGAGTTCGACCTCCAAGGCATCGACTACTCCACGCGGGGCAAGCTTCTCGACGAGATGATCCCCGCGCTGCGCACCTTGTGGTCGGGCGGTTGGGTCGAGCACCACGGCGAGTTCTTCGACTTCGGACCGCTCATGATCGAGCCACATCCGGCGAAACAGGTGCCGATCTGGAACGGTGGGCACACCGACCCCGCGCTACGCCGCGCGGCGCGGTTGTGCAACGGTTGGGTCGGCAACGCCTACTCCGACGACGATGCCGAGCGGTACGTCGGCCGCCTGAAGGCCATGCTCAAGGCCGAGGGCCGTGAGCACGAGCCGTTCGAGATCATCATCGGCCTCTACGTCCAACCCACTGTCGACGTGTGTCGCAAATGGGAGGACAAGGGCGTCACCGGGCTCATGTGCGTGCCGTGGATGAGCATGGAGAACGACGGCTTCAACGAGAACATCGCCGACGTCCAGAACAAGACTGCGCTCTCGAAGAAGCGTGACGCGATCATGCGCTTCGGCGAGAACGTCGTGGCGAAGGTCCAAAGCTGACCTTGGCGGTCTCGGCAAGTTCGTGGAGCGCGTCGTTTCCCGAGCACGTGACGTTTCACGACACAGATGGGTCGAGCAGCCGCTCGTACCATGCGATGTGGGCCGCGGCCGGGGTGTGCCAGCTCCAATCGGCAGACATTCCGCGCCGGGCGATCGCCTTGCGGCGACTCGGTTGGCGCAACGCGCGCACCGCACGGTGGAGTGCGTCGGTCACGCCGCTCGCGTCGACTGTCTGTGAGACGAAGCCGTTGCCCGCGCCTCGCGCGCGATCGTCGTCGAGCACGGTGTCGTGCAACCCGCCCACGTCGGTGACCACGGGCAAGGTGCCATACGCCATCGCTTGCATCTGTGCGAGCCCGCACGGTTCGAAGCGGCTCGGCATGAGGAACAGGTCGCACCCCGCGAAGATGCGGTGGCCGAGCACGTCGTCGTAGCCATCGGTGAACGCGACGCGGTCGGGGTGCGCTGTGGTTGCGGCACCCAACGCCTCGGCCAGTGCCCGATCGCCGGCACCGAGCACCGCGAGCCGAGCAGGCAGCGTGGGCAGGAACCGGATCACGTCGAGGACGAGGTCGATGCCCTTCTGATCGGTGAGACGAGTGACCATGCCGATGAGCGGCTGGGTGTCGTCGGGCCAACCGAGCGCAGCGCACAATGCGCGCCGGCACGCGAGCTTGCCCTCGGGCGACGCGGAGCTGAAGTTGGCGGCCAGGTGCGGGTCGCGCGCCGGATCCCACACGGCGGTGTCGATGCCGTTGCGAATGCCGACCAGTCGATCGCCGCGC
This sequence comes from Actinomycetes bacterium, assembly GCA_031393535.1. GTDB lineage: Bacteria > Actinomycetota > Acidimicrobiia > Acidimicrobiales > WLNW01 > WLNW01. The sequence goes on from JANMVY010000105.1 coordinate 2,319, forward strand.
GCCGCGAGCAACTCGTGCAGCCCCATACCCGACTCGGGGGTGACGATCTCGCGCGCATAGGTCGGGCTCACCGCGATCACGAGGTCAGCGAGGCGGATCGCGCCGGCCAGCGGGTTCACGCCGCCGTACCACGCGAAGGCCTCGGGATCGATTGGCAGCCGAGCCGACCACGAGGCATGGGTCACGCCTTGATAGCCGATGGTGTGGATGGTGAGCACGGTCGGTGGCCGATGGGCGAGCATGCCGAGCACCGCGGCCGTGTGCCAGTCGTTGAGGTGCAACAGATCGGGTTTGGTGTGCGCGGCGCGCGCGGCGACCGCGTTGGTGAACGTGAAAAACCGGCGGTCGTTGTCGGCCCAACCCTGACCGGTCGTCGGTTCGAGATACGCGTGGGGTCGAGCGAGACCCTCGGCGTCGATCAAGGTGACCTGGCCGAATCCTGCGACCGCTCCCATGCGAAATCGCGCGCGGCCTCCGGCCCAATGGGCGAGCGGCAGTTCCTCGAAGCGCTCGTTCTCGAGCGCCGCGCCGCCGTAATCCGGGACGACCACATCGACATCGACTCCCGCGGCGCGCAACGCCCGCACGAGCCCGGCCGAGGCCTCGGCGAGGCCACCGACGCGCGCGATTGGCGAGAGCTCGGCGGTTGCGAAAAGCACGCGCACAACAGTTCCTAATTCGTGAGGGGTCGACGCAACACGACCACCGCGAAACCCTGCACGACGACGTGCGCGGTCGTGTCGACGCACGCCCCCGCCGATGCCGCGGTGTCATCGGCTGCGGTGTCGAGGACGCGTTCCCATGCACCTTCGCGCAGATCGATTGGCATCGTGAACGGCATGTCCTCTCGGTTCGCGTTGAACATGATGACGAAATCGTCGTCGGTGACTCGTTCACCGCGAGGACCAAGTGACGTGATGCCTTGCCCGTTCAAGAACACCGTGAGCGACCGCGCGTATCCGACCTGCCAGTCGTGGTCGGTCATGCGGCGGCCGGCCGGTGTGTGCCACGCGATGTCGTGATGGCCGTTGCCGCGCACGAACTGACCTTCGAAGAACCGCCGACGCCGAAACGTCGGGTGCCGGCGCCGCAATGCGGACAGCTGGCGGGAGAACTCGAGCAAGCGGGTGTCGGCTCGCTCCCAGTCGACCCATGAGATCTCGTTGTCCTGGCAGTACGCGTTGTTGTTGCCTTGCTGCGTCCGGCCCATCTCGTCGCCCGCGAGCAGCATCGGTACGCCTTGGGACAGCATCAACGTTGCCAGCATCGATCGAACGCGCCGGGCCCGGTACGTGAGCACCAGCGGGTCGTCGGTCGGTCCCTCGGCGCCCGAGTTCCACGCGCGGTTGTGGTCGTCCCCGTCGCGGTTCTCCTCGCCGTTCGCCTCGTTGTGCTTGTGCTCGTAGGTGACGAGGTCGGCGAGGGTGAACCCGTCGTGGGCGGTGATGAAGTTGATCGACGCGCTCGGGCGGCGCCCCGAGCTGCCGTACAGGTCGGAGCTGCCGGTGAATCGGTACGCGAACTCGCCGAGCGTGGCTTCGGCCCCGCGCCAGTAGTCGCGCACGCCGTCGCGGTAGCGACCGTTCCACTCCGACCACAGCGGTGGGAAGTTGCCGACCATGTACCCGCCCTGGCCGAGGTCCCACGGTTCGGCGATGAGCTTGGCCCGGCTGATGACAGGGTCCTGTTGGATGATGTCGAAGAACGCGGCGAGGCGGTCGACGTCGTGCAGCTCGCGGGCGAGCGCGGCCGCGAGGTCGAAACGGAAACCGTCGACGTGCATCTCGCAGGTCCAATACCGCAAGCTGTCCATGATGAGCTGCAGCACGTTCGGGTGCTGCATGTTGAGGCTGTTCCCGCACCCCGTGTAGTCCACGAACAACCGCGGCTCGCCCGGGTCGGTGCGGTAGTACGACCGATTGTCGATGCCCTTCATCGACAAGGTCGGGCCGAGGTGGTTGCCTTCAGCCGTGTGGTTGTACACGACGTCGAGGATCACCTCGATACCCGCGGCGTGCAGTGTCTTCACCATCGCCTTGAACTCCTGCACCTGGCGCCCGCGCTTGCTCGATGACGCGTAGGCGGCGTGGGGTGCGAGGTAGCCGACGGAGTTGTAGCCCCAGTAGTTGGTGAGGTTGCGCGCGACGACGGTCTGCTCGGGCACGTAGTGGTGCACCGGCAGCAGCTCGAGGGCCGTGACGCCGAGGCTCGAAAGGTGCGAGATGACAGGTTCCGTCGCAATGCCGGCATAGGTGCCGCGCAGCTCGGGGGGCAGCTCGGGGTGCCGCATCGTGAGCCCACGCACGTGGGCTTCGTAGATGAGCGTCTTGTGCAGCGGCGTGTCAGGAGTGCGGTCGCCGGCCCAGTCGAAGTACGGGTTCACGACAACGCACTTGGGGATGGAGGCCGCGCTGTCGGCGCCGTCGATGGCGCCGGGAGCGTCGGGCTGCTGTGCGTACACGGCACGCGACCAGGTGATGTCACCCTCGATGGCTTTCGCGTACGGGTCGATGAGCAGCTTCGCCGGGTTGCATTGCGCACCCTCGCCCGGCGACCAAGGGCCGTGCACGCGAAAGCCGTAGTGCTGGCCGGGTCCGATGTCGGGAAGGTACCCGTGGTGCACGAAGGCGGTGCTCTCGGGCAACGCCACGCGCGTTTCGACACCGTCGTCGAACAGACAGAGCTCGACACGTTCGGCGATCTCGCTGAACAACGCGAAGTTGGTGCCCGAGCCGTCCCACGTGGCGCCGAGCGGATTGGGCCTCCCAGGCCACACAGCGGTGACGCGTTCGTTCACGGGCGGTAGTAGCGCGTGTCGTAGTCGTGGACCATACGTGCGGCCACCACCTGCGGGCCGAGGCTCGCCCACGCGTCGCACGCGCGCACGATCCAACCGTCGGAGGCGCGGCCGCGCGCCGGTGCGTAGAACAGCGGCGCGATCTCGGCCTCGAGCAGGGTGTACAACGCTGCGGCTTCTTCTGCGTCACGTTCGGGGCCGGCGAGGTCGCTCGTAGGGATATCCCAGCCGTTGCGCCCGTCGGACATCTCGTCCCACCAGCCGTCGCGCACCGAGCAGTTGAGCGCGCCGTTCAGTGCGGCCTTCTCACCTGACGTGCCACAGGCTTCCATCGGACGAACGGGGTTGTTCAACCACACGTCGCACCCGCCATAGATGGTGCGTGCGATGTCGATGTCGTAATCGGGCACGAACACGAAGCGACCCTCGGAATCGGGGTTGGCCGCGAACTGGTTGATGATCGTGAGCAACGCCTTCCCTTCGGCATCGGCCGGGTGGGCTTTGCCCGCGAACACGAACTGCACGGGGCGCGCCGCGTCGCCGAGCAACGAGCGCAGGCGTGCCCGGTCGGTGAGCAACAACGCGGCACGCTTGTAGGTGGCGAATCGGCGCGCGAACCCGACGGTCAGCGCGTTCGGGTCGAGCGCGGTGCCCGCAGTGCGCGCGACGAGATCGACGAGCCGATCGCGGCCCGGCTGCCACGCGGCCCGGACATGCGCCGGATCGATGGCCGGCGCCTTGGCCCACACGGCGGGAACGCCCTCGGCCCAACCGTCGCCGAGCTCGGCGTCGAAGAGATCCTGCACCTCGTCGCTGATCCAGCTGCGTGCGTGCACACCATTTGTCACCGAGTCGATCTTCGGGCCGAGCGGCAACGCGGCGAACATCTCGCGGCTCACCGCACCATGCAGCTTCGACACGCCGTTCGCGCGACCGGCCGCCGCGAGACAGAACGCGGCCATGTTGAAGGGCTTCGTCACGCCGTCGCTCGGGAGCACGCCGAGTGCGAGCAGCTCGTCGATGGAGAGCCCGCACGCGGTGGCCCATGGTCCGACATAGTGCGTGAACAGCGTGCGGGGGAAACGGTCGATGCCTGCGGGAACCGGTGTATGCGTGGTGAACAACGTGATCGGACGGATCTGCGCCAGGGCAGCCTGGATGCTGGTCGCGCCGTTGCGACACGCACGTTCGATGAGCTCGAGCACGAGGAGGCCGGCGTGGCCTTCGTTGAGGTGAAAGCAGGTCGGTGCGATGCCGAGCGCGGCGAGCGCACGGGCGCCGCCCACACCGAGCACCAATTCCTGGCGCAGACGGTGTTCTTGGTTGCCGCCGTAGAGGCGGTCGCTGATGGCGCGCACCGCCGCCGTGTTGTCGGGTAGGTCGGTGTCGAGCAGGTACAACGGGATGCGTCCGACGTCGACGCGCCACACCTTTGCACGGGCGGTGACCGGGCCGAGTGGGGCTTCGACCACGTGGCCGGTGTCGACCGCGCCGAGCGACCTCGGGTCTTGCGTCTGGTAACGCTCGGTCTGACGGCCGTCGGTGACGACCTGACGGAAGAAGCCTTCGCGATAGAAGAGCCCGATACCGACGAGCGGCAGGTTGGCGTCGCTCGCCGCCTTCAGGTGATCGCCGGCAAGGATGCCGAGACCGCCCGAGTACTGGGGCAGCGATTCGTTGATGCCGAACTCCGGGGAGAAGTACGCGGTGACCCGCGGCGGCGCGTCGGCCAACACCGCAGTGAGAGAGCCGTGCGCGGCCTCGATGGCGTCGACACGGTTCGGGTCGCCGAGCAGCATCGCCCAGGCGGGTTCGTCGAGCCCTTCCAACGCGCGGAGCGGGTGCACGGTGGCATCGACGCGCGCGACGCGGCGGACCTGATCCATGAGGGTCCGTGTGGGGCGGTGCCACCCCCAGCGGTAGTTGCGGGCGAGGTCGAGCAGAAGGGGCTCGATGCGTGATCGATCGCGTGCGGGCACGTGCTCCTCATCGGCAGGTCGTCCGTCAGG
>JANMVY010000550.1:0-9063 GCA_031393535.1 Actinomycetes bacterium
CAGCTGCTGTTCCTCGAGGGTGAGGACGCGGACAAGGACATCTGGCTCTACATCAACTCCCCGGGCGGTTCGGTCTCGGCCGGTCTGGCCATCTACGACACGATGCAGTTCGTCACGCCGCGCGTCGGCACCATCTGTCTCGGCATGGGCGCCTCGATGGGCCAGTTCCTCCTTTGCGCCGGCGCGCCGGGAATGCGTTTCGCGCTCCCGCACGCCCGCATCATGATGCACCAGCCATCGGGCGGGGTTCGCGGCCAGGCGTCCGACATCGCGATCCAGGCCGAGCAGATGGCCTATACCAAGAAGCTTCTGGCCGAGCGCATTGCGTACCACACCGGCCAGACGATCGACCAGATCGAAGCGGACAGCGAGCGCGACCGCTGGTTCATCGCCTCCGAGGCGCGCGAGTACGGCATCATCGACCGGGTGATCGTGCGTCGCGGTGAGATGATCTGATCGACTCGCGCGTCGCGGTGAGCCCGAAGCCGACCTGGAGGTGGGCGATGGACAAGGCAGCCACCGGCGGGCCCGTGGTCATCGTCTCGAGCGACACTCATATCGGCCCGCGCCTCCGCGAGGATCTGCGTCCCTATTGCGAGGCGTCGTTGCTCGGCGCGTTCGACGAGTTCACCGCGGGCATCGACGCGCATCGGGCCGAGGTCTACGCCAAGGTGCCCGGTCGGGCCGCGACCGCCCACACCGCGAATCGACGAACCGCTGGGCACCACGACCCGCATGCGCGTCTGCGCGACCACGACCACGACGGCATCGCGGCCGAGATCATCTTCCACGGAAGCCAGAACGAAGAACCCATTCCGTGGGGCACGTTCGTCGTGTTCCTCGGCCCGAGCTCCGACGATCCGTCGCTCGTCGCCGCGGGGCGGCGCATCTACAACCGGTGGCTCGCCGACTTCGTCTCGGTGGAACCCGCCCGCCACGCGGGCCTGGCCCAGCTCCCCATGTGGGATGTCGACGCCTCGATACGCGAGGTCGAGTGGGCCGCCGACGCGGGTTTGCGCGGCGTGAACTTCCCTGCGCCGTCGGCCACGCTCACGCCTTACAACGACCCGTCGTGGGACCGGTTCTTCGCGGTGTGCGCGGAGCGGTCGATGCCCCTGACCACGCACGCCGGCGCGGGTGACCCGGCGCACTGGACAGGCCGCGAGACGTTCTCACTGATGACGATCGAGTCGGGCGGCTGGTTCAGCCGTCGGGCGCTTCACCAAATGGCCTTCGGTGGTGTGTTCGAACGTCATCCGCAGCTGCGGCTGGTGCTCACCGAACAGCCTGGCGACTGGTGGTCCTACACCCTCCGCGAGCTCGACTCGGTGTGGCGCGCCCACCGCGCGCTGCTCGGTGACCAGGTGCCCCGCCCGCCGAGCGAGTACTGCGCCGAGCAGGTAGTACTCGGCGCGAGCTTCCTCGCCCATTTCGAAGCGGTCGACGCGGTCACGAACGGCTACGTCGACAACGTGATGTGGGGCTCGGACTATCCCCACGCGGAGGGCACCTGGCAGATGCCCGATGAGGGCGACACCAGGTCGATCACCAAGCTGTCGATGCGCGCCGCGTTCGCCGGCGTCGACGAACCAAGCGTGCGCAAGATGGCCGGCGAGAACGCCATGCGTGTCTACGGGCTCGACCCGCACGCGCTCGCGGTGGTGGCGTCGTGTATCGGCGCGCCCACGATCGACGAGCTCACCCGACCCATCGACGCGGTGCCTGCGGGCGCGTCGCCGTTCGCGTTCCGCACCTTCGGACCCTGGGCCTGAGCCGTTTCGCCCTCGACAGCACGCAGGCGTGGGCGTCAGACCTGCGCGGCCTCGGAGTTGTCGCGCAGGGCTTGGACCGCGTGCGCGAGGCCAAGCTCGTCGCGAAACAGTGCGCTGCCGGCGACGAGCACGTTGGCACCTGCGCTGACGGCGCCGCGGGCCGTGCTCGGGCCTATACCGCCGTCGACCTCGATGTCGAAGTCGAGGCCGCGCGCATCGCGCCGCGACGCGAGCTCGGCGATCTTCGGTTCCATCGAGGCGATGTACTTCTGGCCCCCGAAACCCGGGTTCACGGTCATGACGAGCACCAGGTCGACGAGGTCGAGGACATGCTCGACGGTGGCCATGGACGTGGCGGGGTTGAGGGCCACGCCGGGTGCCGCACCGAGCTCGCGAATACGGGCAAGCGTGCGGTGAAGGTGAGGGCATGCTTCTTGGTGCACGATCAGCAACTGGCAGCCCGCCTCGACGTAACGGTGCGCCAGCTCGTCGGGTTCGAGCACCATGAGGTGCGCCTCGAATGGCACCGAGACGTGCGGCCGGATCGACGCGATGACGTCGGGCCCGAACGTGAGGTTCGGGACGAAGCGCCCGTCCATGATGTCCCACTGAATACGATCGACGCCCGCTTTCTCGAGGGCCATGCACTCCTTGCCGAGGCGAGCGAAGTCGGCCGGCAGCACGGATGGCGCGATGTGGATCGGACGAGGTGCGGTTCGGGCCTGCGAAGTCACACGACGACGTTACCGTGACGGCATGCTGCTGAGAACGACCGCGTTCGCCAAGGGCGGCGAGGCCATCGCCCGCGAGGAATCGGGGCGTGTGGTGTTCGTCGCCGGTGCGCTCCCCGACGAGTCGGTCGAGGTCGAGATCACCGAGGAGCGCAAGGAGTTCGCCCGCGCGCGCGTCGTCGCTGTGGTCGACGCGTCACCCGATCGCGTTGTGCCTCCGTGCGCGTACGTCGCGCAGGGATGTGGCGGCTGTGATCTGCAGCACGCGTCGCCCGACGCGCAGCTGCGGCTGAAGCAGGGCATCGTTGTCGATGTGCTCGCCCGCATCGGTCACCTGTCGGGTGATCACGTGCCGCCCATCGAGGTCGTACCCCTTGCGACGACCGGCTATCGCACGACAGTGCAGGGTGTGGTGGTCGATGGGCGGTTCGCGTTTCAACGCCGTGGCTCGAACGAGCCGGTGCCGATCGACTCGTGTCTCGTGTTGCACCCAATGCTCGACGAGCTCGTGCGCGAGGGTCGTTTCGCGAACGCCCACGCGGTCACGTTGCGTTGTGGTGCGCGCACTGGTGAACGCCTGGCGTTCTTCGAGCCGCGTGTTCCACGCCAGCGCCGCCTGCCTGACGATGTCATCACCGCCGGTGCGGCCGAGATCCGTGCGAACCCGCGTTCGGCTGTGCCGTCGTATCACGAAGTCGTCGCCGGGCACACCTTCCGCATCTCGGCGACATCGTTCTTCCAGGTGCGCGCAGGCGGGGCCGACGCGCTGGTCGATGCCGTGCGGGCCGCCGCCGGACCGATCGACGATTCCACGCGCTTCGTCGATCTCTACGCAGGCGTCGGCCTGTTCGCGGTCACGCTGGGCGCCGAGGCAGGCACCCTCACGATCGTCGAGCAGAACGCCGCGGCCGTACGCGACGCGCGCACCAACCTCGCAGGGCGCGACGCCCGCATCGTGTCGGGTGCGGTCGAGGCATGGACACCCGAACGCGCCGATCTGGTCGTCGCCGACCCGGCTCGCAGCGGACTCGGCAAGGCCGGGGTGGAGAAGATCGCCGGTACTCGGGCCGCGCGAGTGGTGCTCGTCAGCTGCGACCCGGCGGCTTTCGCGCGCGACGCAGCGTTGCTTCGCGCCAAGCGTTACCGGCTCGACAGCTGCACCATCGTCGACCTCTTCCCGCAGACCTCGCATGTCGAGCTCGTGAGCAGCTTCGTACTCGAACGACCCGCGGTCTAGAACACCCAGTTCTGCTCGCCGGTCGCGGGGATGGCATCGGCGTACCAGAAGTCGAATCCCGCATGATGCGCGGAGATTTCGTCCATGATGGCATCGCCGATGTGGATGCCCCGTGAAATCGTGAACCGGGCGCGCACCTCGTGCAGGCGGTGCTTGTTGCTCACGAAGTCGACCTCGATCTGGTGGTGGTCCCACAGGCGCCGCTGGTCGAGCAAGGTGCGATCGGAGGCACTGCCCACGAGGTAGCCCCGTTCCTTCGCCAGCCGTACGAGTGCGAGGGGGATCGGGCCGGGAGGATCACCCATCTCGAGGGTGCCGTCGATGTCGAAGCTCATGAGGATCATCGTCGTCATTGGTACCAGTCGACACGGCCCACGTACCACCTCGACGCCTCGCGCGGCGATCGTCCGGTCGACATTGGACCCCGGCCGCCCTCTTACGTCACTCTTACCTGCGTCACGTCCCACGCTCACGGCGGAGGGCAACGATCGCTGGATGTTCGACTTGCGGGCCTCCCGCTCACTTTGGCGTACGAGTTTTCTGGTGTCGCTCGTCGCGGTCTGCTTAGGCGCGTCCGCGTGCGGAGGGAGCACGAGTTCACTGGCCACACCGGGCGCGGCCAGCGGGGCATCGGCCACCGGCGAAACCGGCGTCGATCAGCGACAGCTCGCCGCGTATCGCACGTGCCTGCAAGACCACGGCGCCGATGTCGGCGGTTTCGGTGGCCAGGCCGGATCCGTATCGGGGGCCACTGGTGCCCGCCAGCGTCGCTCGGGTGCCACCGGGTTCTCGGGCCCGCCCGCGAACGGCACGCCACGTTCGGCGATCGACCCGGCCACGCTCCAGGCCGCGCAAGATGCGTGTAAAGACCTGCAGCCGTCCGGCGGCTTCAGCGGACCGGCCGCCGCGGGTGGTCGAGGGGGCAGTGGTGGCACCGGTGCGCCCGGCCAGCAGTTCGCCGCCTACTTGTCGTGCCTGACCGACAACGGCGCCGTCGCCGCATCAGGGCCCATCGGCGCCCGCGGTCTCGGGTCGATCGACCGCGCGGCACCGGCCTTCACGACCGCGAACGAGAAATGCAAGGTCCTCTTGCCCGACGGCGCCGATCCGTTCGCGGGCGGGGGCGGAGGCCGTGGCGGTCGACCGGGCGACGCGCCCACCACGACGACAGCCAAATGAGCCGGACGGGGACACCGATGGCACGCGGATCGCTCAAGACCAAGGTTCTCAACGGCACGTTGTTGGTGGCCGTGGCCGCGGCCGGGTTCGGTGGCTTCACGGTGTTGCACGACTCGGGTTCCAGCGCGTCGGTCACACGAACCACTGCGGTCGTCACGCGCGGCACGGTTTCGCAAAGCGTGACTGCCAGTGGAAACGTCTCGGCGCTGACATCGCTCGACATCAACTTCGACAGCGGGGTGTCGAGCAACCTCATCACCGAGGTGAGCGTCAAGGTCGGCGACAAGGTCACCAAGGGTCAGGTGCTCGCGAAGGTCGACGATCGGGTGCTCCAGAACACCTTGACCGCGGCGAAGGCGTCGCTGGCTTCTGCGCAGGCCAACTACGACAAGGTGCGGGCCGGCCTGACGCCCGAGGAACGCGTGCAGGCCGATGCCTCCGACGAGCAGGCAACGTTGTCTCTCGCGAACGCGCAGACAGCGATCGACAACGCGATCGCGAACCAGGCGCAGAACGTGACGACCTCCACGGAATCGGTTCGCCAGGCCGAGAACAACCTCGCGAACGTACAGACGCAAGCCGATCGTGACCTCGCGGCGCCCCAGGCCAACTACGACAACGCGAGGACGAACTACGACCCGCCGAAGGCCATTCGCGAGGCAGCGCTGGTACAACGCGACAACGATCAGCTCGCGCTCACCGCGGCCAATTCCAACGTCACGTCGTTGACCGCGGATCAGGACTACTGCACCACGAACCCCGGAGCGTTCACTGCACCCGATGGTCAGAGTTGCGCGACCGTCGGCGCCGATCTCAGCGCGGCTCAGGCCAACCGCGCCACCAAAGCGTCCGCGCTGACCACGAGTCAGAACGCGCTCACCGTGGCCGACAACGTGCTGAAGCCCCTGCAGACCGCGCTCGACAACGCGACCACGTCGCTCGACAACCAGAAGCTCAAGTCGAAGCAGTCGGTCGACAGCGCGACGAACTCAGTGATCAACGCGAGGAACAACCAGTCCGCGACGATCTTGAAGGACCAGCAGTCGCTGCTGGCCGCGCAACGCTCGTTCGAGTCGCAGAACGCGTCGTACAACTCGACGGTGGCCGCAAATTCGTTGAAGCGGAAGGCGCCGACCGCGGCGGACATGGCTTCGCAGGAAGTCTCGCTCACCAACGCGAAGAACACGCTGTTCACCGCAGAGAAGAACGCGGCGAACGCCACGCTCGTGGCTCCGGCTGCGGGTACGATCGCCGCGTCGAACGGTCGGGTTGGCTACGCCGGTTCGAACACGAGCGGCGGCAGCGCCACCGGTGGTGCGGCATCGGCGAACGCGTTCGTCTCGCTCGCCGACCTCAGTGGGTTCGAGGTGAAGGTGGGCTTTGGTGAAGCCGACGCCGCGAAGGTGAAAGCCGGCCAGACCGCTTCGATCACCCTCGACGCATTGAACGGCGCGCGCCTGGGCGCGACCGTGCGCAGCATCGACTCCATTTCGACCCTCGTGAGCAACGTCGTCACGTACTACGCGTACGTCACCATCACACAGACGAACGGCGTGGCGGTGCAGCCCGGAATGACGGCCACGACCGCAGTCACCGTTGCCAACTCCGCGAACGTGCTCTATCTGCCCACCTCGAGCGTGACATCGCGGGGCACCACCGGCACGGTGAACCTGCAAGTGGGGACCGACCCGAAGCAGACCGAATCGCGTGAGGTGACCATCGGCCTGCGCGGCGACACGACGCTCGAGATCTCGGCCGGGCTCAACGAGGGTGAGGTCGTTGTCACCGTGCGCCAGCGCGTGAGCACCGCGCAGAACACGCAGTCGAACGCCGGCGGGTCGCTCACCGGGAACACCAACACCGGCATCCCGGCCGGCCTCGGGGGCGCCGGCGGGGGCGGGGCAGGTGCCGGCGCACGCGCGGCCGGCGGGCGATGACCACCGCCGAGTTGACGAGTCGGGCGTCGCCCGTCATCGACATCCGCGATGCCACGAAGGTGTACGGAATGGGCGACATCAAGGTCCACGCGTTGCGCGGCGTGTCGCTGCAGGTCGAACGCGGCGATTACGTCGCGATCATGGGCGCGTCGGGAAGCGGTAAGAGCACGCTGATGAACATCATCGGATGTCTCGACGCACCGACCACCGGCACCTATCTGCTCGACGGGGCCGATGTGAACTCGCTCGGCGATTCCGCGCTCGCCGACATCCGCAACCGGGGCATCGGCTTCGTGTTCCAGAGCTTCAATCTGATCCCTCGAACGAGCGCGCTCGCCAACGTCGAGTTGCCGCTCATGTACGCCGGCATGAAGCGCGGCGAGCGCCGCGGGCGCGCCCTGGCCGCGCTCGACGCGGTGGGTTTGCGCGATCGGGTCGATCACCACCCCAACGAACTGTCGGGCGGCCAGCAACAACGCGTCGCGATCGCCCGCGCCATCGTGACCAGCCCGGCGATCGTGCTCGCCGACGAACCCACCGGTGCGCTCGACAGCGTGTCGTCGGACGAGGTGTTGCGCATCTTTGATCAGTTGAACAGCTTCGGCCGCACGGTGATCGTCATCACCCACGAGCACGAGGTCGCGCGTCACGCGAAGCGCGTGGTTCGTCTGCGCGACGGCTCGATCTGGGACGACACGCGGCAGGCTCCGGTTTTCGGCCCGCCCCCGATGGCGCAGGGTCGTGTCGCATGAACATCGAAGCGCTCCGCATCGCCTTCGGTGGCATCGTCGCGAACAAGCTTCGCTCGACGTTGACCATGCTCGGCATCATGATTGGTGTGGCCTCGGTGATCATCCTCGTGGCGGTGGGCTCGGGTTCCGCGGCCGCGAGTCGCAAGCGTCTCGAGGCGTTGGGTTCGAATACGCTCACCATCTCGACCGGCGGCTTCGGCTTCGGCAACCGTGGTGGAACGCAGAGTCGCGTGATCCGCATCGAGGATGCCGACGTGAAGGCCCTCGTGAGCGCAGAGAACGCGCCGAGCGTGAAACTCGTGGCGCCCATCGTGACCGCGACCGCCATCACTGCGGTCTACAAGGGCGCGAGCACCACGCCGCAGCAGTTCCAGGGCACCAACCAGGCGTTGTTCACGGTTCGTGACTACACCGTGCAGTCGGGCACGAGGTTCTCGAACGAAGATCTCGACGCGCACGCGAAGGTGGCGGTGATCGGTCTCACGGTGGCGAAGAACCTGCTGGGTGACGATGCAGACGCAAGCACGCTCATCGGCGAGCAGGTGAAGTTCGGGAACGCCAACCTCACCGTGATCGGCATCTTGAAGCCCAAGGGCACCAACGGAACTGCCGACCAGGACAACATCGTGCTCGCTCCGCTGACCACGGTGCGTGACCTGATCTCCGGCAACGGCACCACCGTGAACCAGGTGATCGTGCAGGCGAACAGTCGTAAGGCCACCGACTCAGCGCAGGCCGAGGTGTTGAGCATCCTTCTCAGCCGAAAGGCCGGCGCGACGTCGAACTCATTCCTGGTGTTGAACCAGGCGAGCCTCTTGCAGACCCAGGACGCGAACAATCGCACGTTCACCGTGTTGCTCGGTGCCGTGGCCGCGATCAGTCTGCTCGTCGGTGGCATCGGGGTGATGAACATCATGCTCGTCACCGTCACCGAGCGAACCCGCGAGATCGGCATCCGCAAGGCGATCGGTGCCCGACGTAGCGATGTGTTGGGCCAGTTCCTCACCGAGGCGGTGTTGTTGACCATGCTCGGAGGGATGCTCGGTGTCGCGGCGGGCCTCATCGGGAGCCGCTTCACCATCGTCGACGTCAAACCCGTGGTCGAGCCGTACTCGGTCTTCCTTGCGTTCGGTGTCGCAGTGGTGGTCGGGTTGTTCTTCGGGATCTATCCCGCCAATCGAGCCGCGCAGCTGCGTCCGATCGACGCGCTGCGGTACGAGTAGTAGGAGCATCATGAGCGACCAGAACGAATGGGGTCCGCCGGTCACCTCGCGGCGGCCCGGCGACATGACCGCGTCGTTACCGCTCTCGCCGCCTGATGCCACAGGTGGCCCGTCCGGACTTACGGTCGAGGTGATGAGCAAGCTCGATGGCGGAAGGTCACTCGAACCGCGATCACGCATCACGAACACCGCAACGTTCGTGCTGGGCACGCTCGCGGTTCTCGTGGCCACG
>JANMVY010000123.1:0-3377 GCA_031393535.1 Actinomycetes bacterium
ACTTGGTTTCATGACGCAAGCAATCGTGCCCTAGACTGCCCGGAATGCAGACCGAGGATCGGCTCGCGGGGAGCGGGCTCAAGCCACGCGAAATCCACGTCGTCATGATCGCGGTCATGACGGGGATGTTCCTTGCCGCTATCGACGGCACCATCGTCAGCACCGCGCTGCCGACCATAGTCGGCGAGCTCGGCAATCAGAGCCAGGCGCCGTGGGTGTCGGTCGGCTACCTGCTCGCCCAGGCCATCGCCACACCCATCGTCGGCAAGCTCAGCGACCTCTACGGGCGCAAGCAGACCTTTCAGACCACGATCGTCGTGTTCCTCCTGGCATCGGTGCTCGCCGCCGCCGCGCAGAACATGCCCCAGCTCGTGGCGTTCCGTGCGCTACAGGGCATCGGCGCGGGCGGGTTGTTGTCTCTACCCATGGCCATCGTGGGCGACATCCTGCCGCCCACCGAGCGCGCTCGCTATCAGGGCTACATCGCCGCGTCGTTCGCGTTCGCGACCTTGCTCGGCCCACTCGCCGGCGGGTTCTTCGTCGACCATCTCACCTGGCGTTGGGTGTTCTTCATCAACCTGCCCGTGGGCATGCTGTCGATGTGGATGGTGCAGACAAAATTGCACATCACCCGCACGCCCACGCGCCGCAGCATCGACTTCGCGGGCGCGTTCGCACTCTCGGCGGCGATCTCACCGATCGTGCTGGCACTGCTGTGGTCTGGCGCGCAGAACGGATGGGGCTCGGCCAAGACCATCGGATTGTTCGCGTTCGGATTCTTGGCCACGATCGTGTTCGTGCTCATCGAGCTGCGGGCCGAGGAACCGATCCTCCCGATGTCGATGTTCTCCAATCGCGTCATGCGCACCAGCCTCATCGGCGGATTCGTCATCGGCATCGCGATGTACGGCGTGGTGAGTTGGACCACGCTGTTCCTCCAGGTGGTGGCCAACAGCTCGGCCACGGTGTCAGGGCTGCTCACCGCGCCGAACGCATTTGGCATCACGTTGGCCTCGATCGTGTCGGGTCGCCTCATCTCGAAGCACCGCATCTACAAGCCGTTCCCGATCATCGGTGTCGCGGTCTTGACCCTCGGCGCAGTGCTGCTCGGCACAATGGACTCCCACACGTCGCAATGGGGCGTGTGCATTCGCCTCGCGATCGCCGGCCTGGGCATGGGCCAGATCGGGCCGTCGCTCACGATCATCGTGCAGAACGCGGTGGATTACCGCGACCTCGGCGTGGCGACCGCGGGTCTGTCGTTCATCCGCACACTCGGTGGAGTGTTCGGCAGCGCAGCCATCGGGGCCGTCTTCCAGAACCGGCTCAACACCTTGATTCCGCGGTACGTGGGCGCCGATGCGCTGGCCAGCCTGCCCAACACCGCCGCCTTGCGGGGCAAGCCCTCCGTCATCCACGCGTTGCCCGAGCCGATACAGAGCCAGGTCGTGCGCGCGTTCGCCGACTCGATCACCGTGGCGATCCGCTGCACGATTCCGGTCCTCGTCATCGCGTTCATCGTGTTCGTGCTGATCCCGAAGATCCCGTTGCGCGACACCTTCGACGCGACACACGACGCCGCGACGAACTAGTAGCCGCTGCTCAGGTGTGCGCGTCGCTCACCGCGCACAACAGGGCGAGCATCGCGCCGTTCAACGGCGTGGGCACGCCGAGCGCGGCCCCGGCGCGTACCACGGCGCCGGTGAGCGATTCGTGCTCCATCGCGCGTCCCGCGAGACGGTCGTACAGCATCGACGAGCCCATCTGCGGGTTCGTTCGGGTCATGGCGAGTACCATCGCCACGGCCTCGGCCGGATCGACCGCCGCACCGGCAGCCACACCCACGCGAAGGCATTCTTCCGCAAGGCCGATCGCCAGTCGTTGGACATCGCGCCGGTGCATCACCCCGAGCCGCTGGCGGGTGAGCGCGGTCATCGGGGACGCAGTGACGTTCGAGACGAGCTTGCGCCACATCGCAGTGGTGAAGTCCGCTGTCTCGACGACGTGGGCATCGGTGCCCGCGAGCAGCGCCGCCAGCTCGACCGCGAGCGCCCCGGCCGGCACCTCGAGGTTAGCGAACCCGTGGTGCACGACGCGGCCGGGTGCAACCGCCTCGGCACCGCAGAGCACGATGGCCGGCATCACCGGCGTCGCACCGACATACGGCCGCACCCGCTCCTCGTGTTCGACGCCGTTCTGCATCACCACCACCGCGCGCGTTCTCGGGCCACACGATCGCCGCAGCCACTCGCCCGCCGCGTCGGTGTGGTGGGCTTTCGTGGCGAGCCACACCCAGTCACCCTCTAGAGCGTCGACCGGGTCGACGCGCGCGGCGACGCGCAGTTCACGAACCGAGCCGTCGAGCTGCGTGACCGTGAGCGTGTCGAAGGGTGACCGCGAGCACAACACGAGCTCGTGCGCGTTCCGCGAGGCTTCTACTGCGAAGTAGCCACCGATCGACCCGGGGCCGATGACGACGATGCGCGCCACGCAAGCCTCAGAGGGTGCCTTAGGGTAACTTCGCGTCGACGGCGCCGTCGACCACGATGGTGCGGCCCGACACGAACGACGACAAATCAGAGGTGAGGAACAGGACCGCGCCTGCGATGTCCTCCGGCTTGCCCATGCGACCGAGCGGCACGACGGCCGAGTTGGCCGCGCGCTGTTCCTCGCCGAACGCGGACTCCATGCGGGGCGTGAGGATGACGCCGGGTGCCACCGCGTTCGCGCGCACGCCGAGCGGGCCGAGCTCGACCGCGATCGACTGGACCCACGCCATGAGTCCGGCCTTCGCCGCGCCGTACGCCGCGTGCATGGGCGCCGCGCTCTTGCCACTGACCGACGCGATGAACACCATCGTGCCGCCACCGGTTTTCACCATGCGGCGACCGAGCTCCTGTGACAGCAGGAATGCGTGGCGCAGGTTGATGTCGTGCGACCAGTCCCAGTTGTCGTCGTCCATGTCGAGCAAGCTCGCCCACCGAGCCATGCCGACGATGTCGACGAACCCGTTGATGGTGCCGAGCTGCTCCTCGGCGAACGAGCCCAGACTGGCCGCGTCGGCACGTTTGGTGACGTCGCCCACCCACGGCACGCCGATGCCGATCTCGTGCGCGATGTCCGCGGCACGCGCTTCGTCGATGTCGACACAGACGATGCGCGCCGCGCCCGCCTGCGTGAGCGCATGACAGGTCTGACGGCCCATGCCCTGGCCCGCGCCCACCACCACGTAGTTGCGACCGTCGAGGCGCAGGCGCCCGGTGTAGTCGGGCACTGCTGAGTTGTCTGCTGCGACCATGCTTCCCCCATGCGATTCACGAGCTTCGGCAGCGGAACCTAGCAGGCGGCATACTCTCGCCCCATGGGGCAGACCACGG
>JANMVY010000174.1:0-6766 GCA_031393535.1 Actinomycetes bacterium
CACATCACGACGATCGGCCGGTCACGGTCGGCCACCCGCCCCTCGATCTGCGACTCGAGCTGCCCGCGCGCGATGTGCACCGAACCGGCGATCGCACCCTGCTCGTACTCGTCGGGCTCGCGAACGTCGAGCAGCAACGACCCGGCGGCGAGCAGCTGCTCGCCGCCCGCGGTGTCGACCTCGCGGATCTCGGTGCGGGTTGCTTTCAGGAGCTCACGAAAACTGGCCATGTCGCAAATCCTACAAAGTTGGTCGGCTATTCGCCCCATCAAACCGCGGGCACCCCGCCGACATTCCCGTCGCCGACCCCGAACCTTTCACCCGGATGGTGCACGACATCGGCCTCGGGGCGACGACCTACTCCCAGGAGAGCACGTAGCTGCGCGCCGCGGGGTGGGCGAAGGTGAGGAGGTCACCGTCGATGTTGGTCAACAGGCCGAGCCGCACCAGCTCGTCGCGCAGCTGGGTGAGCTGGGACACCCCCGACCCGAACCGTGTGGTGTCGCCGAGGCGACGGGCGATGAGCACGCTGCTTGCGGGGTCGTCGGCCTCGGCCACGGCTCGCAGATAGCGCCGCGCCGCCGGATTGACCGCGAATGCGGGTGCGAGCACAGTGCGGGCAAGCCGGTCACGCGTGGCGGGTGCGCCGGCTGCGACATCGGCCGCGGTGACGGTGGTGCCGACCGCAACATTCCACGCGGTGTGGGCATACAGCAGCACGAGGGCCGGATAGCCGGCCGTGGCACGCACCATGGCCGCCAGCGCATCGGGATCAACATCAACGTCGAGGTTGCGCACGAGACCGAGCACCAACGTGCCCACATCGGCCGCGCCCAGAGGCGCGAGGTCGATCACGCCGGCCGACGCCTCGGCGGTCGCGGCCAGCCAGCGAATCGTCGGCGTGCCCGACACGACGAGACCGACGGGCTGACCATCGCGCATCGCCTCGGCGAACGCGCGGAGTACCGCAGTCGCCTCGACCGCGTCGGCCCGGTGCAGCTCGTCGACCACCACTACCAGACCGCGGCCTACAAGGTCGCGCAGGCCGTCACCGACGTGCGCGAGGAGACGGCGAAGATCGCGGGTGAGGTCGCCGCGCGCCACATCGACCGCGTCGGGCGCGACGGGTGCGGGCAGTTCGCCGACCACCGATGGGCAGAACCCCGCGACGGCGTCTGCCACGAGACGCACCGCGGCGGCACCGGGACGCCGCGCCGCGAGGCCGCACAACGCGAGCGCGAACCCTCGCGCAATCGTGTCGCGCAGCGGCTCGTCGCTACCGGGCGACACGAATCCGCAATGCCAATCGTGGGGCACCGCACGGGCCGCGACCGCGAGTGCGAGCGCGGACGTGCCCACACCCGTGCGACCGCTGAACATCACCGGCGCCGAAGGTGCTCCGGCACCGAGTTGCTCGAACATGGCCTCGATCGCAGTGAGCTCCCGCTCACGACCCACGAGCGACTCGGAATCGCGTTGGAGTGCCGAATCGAACGGGTTCCGTGCTTCGTCCATCGTCCCTCCTAGCTCGCAGCCTAAGTGGTCCTCCGCGGAAGACGTGCCCACCGGTGCGTCCACCTGGCAACACCGCGACAGAGCGGCGCGGCCGCGCAAACCCGTGCTCAAGGCGTCACTGCAGGCGTCGATACCGAGGGGAGGATCGCCCGACCCATGGAGGCCCACCCCGCATGTTCCGAAACCGGTCCTTCCGGACGAAGCTCGCGCTCGCGATCACCCCGCCGCTGTTGGTGCTGATCGCGTTGGTCGCCACGGTCGTGCGTCCACGACTCGACGAAGCGGCCGATGCGGCACACAAGAAGGACCAGGCGGCACTCGCGGCGACGAACATGCAGTTGCGCGACGAGCTTCTTCTCGAGCGCGATGCGACCATCCAGAAGATCACGTCACGCCCTGGCCTGCACATCGACGTCGCCGAGGTGCGTTCGACCACGAACAAGAAGCGCATCGCCCTTCGCGCGGCAATGAGAGCGTTCTCGTCGCGAGACAACGACGAACGACGAGCGCTCGGCGAGGTCGAGCGGGCGTTGACGGAGCTCGAGACACTGCGCTCCGCGATCGACACGGGAACGTTCGGGCCGTTGCAGATCCACGAGACGTATGAGCACCTCATCGAGCTCCACCTCGGCATCAGCAAGGTGATCGTGCGCACCTCGAACGACACCAACCTGTTGCGTCAGGCATCGGCGAACCTCGACTATCTCCAATACCGGAACGCCGTAGCGCGTGCGAACTCGTACATCGGCCTGCGCGTCGAGTCAGGCACGCTCACCCAGACCGACCTGTTGCGGGTGAGCGCGGATCTTGCGGTGGCCGGCGAGTTCCGGGCACAGTTCCTCCAATCCGGTTCCGATGCCGCCGTAGCGCTCGACCAACAGGTGAACAGCAGCGCCGAGGTTGCGGCGGCGATCGCGATGCGCGACGAAATCCTGCTCGCCGGCTCGCGCAACCGAACACCTGCCGTGAGCCCGGCGGCGTGGTGGGACGCGGCGCGAGCCCAACTGGCGGCGATGGGCGCGGTTGAGAACCGGTCCTTCGATGACTTCGTCCTCACTGCCGACACGTTGGAGAACGACGCCCGCAGGGACAGCACCTTGTACTTGTCGGTGCTGGGCATCGGCGTGATCCTGGCCGCGCTCGCCGCTTTGGCGTTCGGTCGCTCGATCGCCGCACGCATCGCGAAAGTGTCCGCCGACGCGCACGAGATCGCGTCGGTACGCCTGCCCGAGGTGCTCGACGCGTTGCGCAATCCCTCGCCCGAGGTGTTGGCCCAGTCGCTGCCCCAGGTGCACGCCGACTCGACCGATGAGATCGGTTCACTCGCCGCATCGTTCAACACGGTGCTGCGCACCTCCGTCGAGACGTCGATCGCCCACGCGCAACGACGTTCGAGGACGCTCACGAACATCCTGGTGAACCTCGGTCGCCGCAACCAGTCGCTCATCGATCGTCAACTCGAGTTGGTCGACGAGCTCGAATCGACGCAGCGCGATCCTGAGGTGCTGCGGGGGCTGTTCCAGCTCGACCACATGATCACTTCGCTGCGTCGCAACGCCGAGAACCTCTTGGTGCTCGCCTCCGACTCGCAGGCACGGGCGTGGTCCGCACCGGTCTCGATGGTCGATGTGGTCCGCGGCGCAGTTGCCGAGGTCGAAGACATGTCGCGCATCGAGTTGGAACTCGACCTCACCGACAACTCGACCATCGGTGGGCGCTACGCGGTCGACCTGTCACACCTGGTGGCCGAGCTCGTGGACAACGCCCTCGCGTTCTCCCCACCCACCGCGTCAGTGCACCTGCGATCGGAACGCACGGCGCAGCAGTTCCGCATATGGATACTCGACAGCGGGCTCGGCATGAGCGAAGCGGAACTGTCGTCGGCGAACCAACATGTCACGAACCCGCCCGACGTCGACGAGCTCACGGCCGACCGCATCGGTTTCCAGGTCGTCGGTCGCCTCGCTATCCGACTCGGGGTGGCGGTGCGGCTCCAGCCGAACCCCGGCGGTGGTCTCGCCGCGAGCGTCACAGTGCCCGTCGCACTGCTCGAGGCCGTGCCCGAGGATTTCCCGCCCGTACCCCGGCCACCGCTGCGGCTCGCGTCCACCGACCTTTCGACGACGCGTCCGGCGGCGGTCACCGAGCCCTCCCCGGTGCTGCGTCCGAACTGGCTCGATGCTGCGCCCGGCGCGCCCGGCGCGGCCGACGCGGCCGATTCAGAGCCCGCCTCCGGGCGCGACGCGCCGGTGCGCATCGCCGCACGTTCGGTTCCCGTCCCGGTTGGGGCCGCGGCCACGGCCACGGCCGAATCACCGACGAGCAACGGCTTGCAACGGCGCGTGCCGGGCCAGGCGTTCGACGGCGATGCAAAGGCACGACAATTCGACAGCGGCCAGTTCCGCCGCCTGCCGATGCCCGGCGATCGCTCGAATCCCACCGACGACGTCACCGTCGCCGAGCGCCGGCTCAACGCGCTCAGCGGTCTGCAGTCCGGTGCCGGACGCGCTCGCGACGAACACCCCGCCGACGAGCTGTGAAACCAGGAGCTTTGTGATGTCTCTCACCACCAACATCGACGCCGAAAACCTCAATTGGCTGCTGCAGAACTTCGTGACCAAGGTGCCCGGTGTCGTCGATGCGGCAGTCGTCTCCTCCGACGGATTGCTGATGGCAATGTCGCCGGGCATCGGCCGCGCGGGCGGCGACCAACTCGCTGCCGTCGCCGCCGGGCTGACCTCGATGACCCAAGGCGCGGCGCGATGCTTCGGTGGCGGAGCCGTGAACCAGATCGTGGTCGAGCTCGACGAAGGGTTCATGCTTTTCATGGCGATAAGTGACGGCTCGTCGTTCGCGGTGCTCGCGACGAAGCAGTGCGACACCGGTCTCGTCGCCTACGAAATGACGATGCTCGCGCGCCGCGTCGGATCGGTGCTCACCCCCGCGCTCGTCACCGAGCTCCAATCGCTGCTGCCGAGCACGTGAGCAGCGTCGCGTGACCAGCAACGGATCGTCAGCACCCTCGCGTTTCCTTCGTCAATACGCGCTGACCCAGGGCCGCGTGTACTCCATCGGACGTGACCTCCCCCTCGACACCCTCGTGCAAGCGTCGGCATTCGGCTTCGAGCACCAGTACGCACTCACCCACGAGCAGAACACGGTGCTACGACTCGCTACGCAGCCCGTGTCGATCGCCGAGATCAGCGCGCACCTCCATGTGCACCTCGGTATCGCACGCGTGCTCGTGAGCGACATGTGCGCCCGCCAGCTCGTCGCGGTGAGCACATCAGATTTCGCCGACGGCGAAGGCCCCGATCTCGACACGCTGGAAAGGCTGTTCGATGACCTCTCCAACATTTGAGACGACACCGCAGACACTGCGAGCGAAACCGCTGAAGATCGTGGTCGCGGGTGGCTTCGCGTCGGGCAAGACCACCTTCGTCGACGCCATCTCGGAGATCACGCCGCTCACCACCGAGGCGCCGATGACCACGCACTCGCTCGGTGTCGACAACGTGGGTGCGGTCACGACCAAAACGATGACGACGGTCGCGATGGACTTCGGCCGACTCACCCTGAGCGAGCGATCGATCCTGTATATCTTCGGCACCCCGGGCCAGGACCGGTTCTGGTACATGTGGGACGAGCTCGCGAAAGGCGCCGTCGGCGCAGTGGTGCTGGTCGACACGCGCCGTCTCGCCGATTGTTTCGCGGCGCTCGATTACTTCGAGGCGAAGCAAATCCCCTATATCGTCGGTTTGAACCGCTTCGACGGGAAGCTGTCACATGATCCCGTCGAGGTGCGCGACGCGCTCGCGCTGCCCGGACCGATACCGATCATCGGGGTCGATGCACGCGACCGGGCGTCGACGAAAGAGGCGCTGCTCGAGCTCGTGCGATTCGCGATCAGCCGCAAACGCTGAGCAGCCTCATCGGACGATGTCCGGTAAGACCTCGCTGATCGACGCGTGCAGTACGACGTCGGCGTCATCGTCGTACGGCGTCGGTTCGGCGTTCACGATGACGAGGCGCGCGCCATTGCGCAGTGCGATGCGCACCGCGTGCGCGATGGGATACACCGCGAGGCTCGTGCCTACCGCGAGGAACACGTCGCAGCTCTCGGCCGCGCGCGTGGCTCGATCGAGATCGTCGGCCACGAGGGCCTGACCGAACGAAATCGTGGCCGACTTCAACACGCCGCCGCACACGGTACAACGCGGATCGGGGTCACCCCCACGGACACGGTCGAGTACCACTTCGATGTCATCGCGCCATTCGCAATCGAGACACATCGCGCGCCGCGTATTGCCATGGATCTCGACCAGCCGATCGGGCGATGACCCCGCCTTCAGGTGCAGGCCGTCGACGTTCTGGGTGATGAGCAGGTGGAGCTTGTGTCGCGCCTCGAGACGAACGAGTGCGCGGTGCCCCGCGTTCGGTTCGCTGTCGGCCCACAGCTCGCCCGCGGCACGGCGAGCCCAGTTGCGCTCGCGGATCGCAGGCTCGCGCAGGTAGTAGCCGATGTCGGAGACCCGCTCGGCCTCGGGATCGCGTGTCCACACGCCGTTCGGGCCGCGAAAGTCAGGGATGCCACTGTCGGTGGAGATGCCTGCTCCGGTGAGCACGGTGATCGCCGACGCGTCGTCGACAAGGGACGCAGCTCGCGCTTGCTGGATCGCCGCGACCGGAACGCTCACGGGCCGCATCGTAGTGACCCGGACCATCCCGGGGCCGGGCATTGACAGATTGAAATAACATGAAATAGCTTGAAGCAGCTCCCCTGCTCGCTGTCGGTGGTCCACCCCCACCTCGCGCCCCTGGAGGATCACCGATGATCCCCGATACCTTCGCCGACCAGATCCACATCAACGCCTGGCCCGACCCGGTCATCGATCAACTCGGCCACGACCCGCGATCGCAATACGTCGAGTGGTTCTGGCTCTCGGTGCTCGGCCCCAGCACCATTTGGCTCCTTCGCCGGGTCGGCGACGCGCTCGACCATGCTCCCGACGGCTTCACACTCGACCTCAACGAATGCGGGGCTGCGCTCGGTCTCGGCGGCGCCCCCAGCCGCCACTCCGCCATGCAGCGCACGCTGCGCCGCACCCTCCAGTTCGGTGTCGCGCGGGCCCACAACGACCACGTCATCGACGTACGCCGCCGCTTGCCTCCCCTGAACCGCACGCAAGTCAGCCGGCTCCCGTCATCGCTGCGCGTCGCCCATGACGAGTGGACCAACGAAGAGCTCCGG
>JANMVY010000207.1:0-1956 GCA_031393535.1 Actinomycetes bacterium
CCTCACCGCCGGCACATACCCCACCGAGCTCATCACCGACGCGGTGCGCGATCTGGGCCTGCTCGAGCTCGAAGAAGCACATTGGCGACTCTCGGGCCTACCCGCCCATTGCGCGGGGTTCCGCGACCGCGGCACCCTCGAAGTGGGTAAGGCGGCCGACATCGTCGTCTACGACTACGACAACCTCGCGCAGGGGCCGGCCGAGGTCGCGTACGACCTGCCCGGTGGCGAATGGCGGCGTGTGCGCAAGGCGAAGGGGTATCGCTACGTGCTCGTCAACGGCCGAGTGACGATCGACGACGACAAGCAGACCGGCGTCGCCTCCGGTCGCCTCCTGCGCGATCGCTGACCCTCTGGCGGCGTGTGGCAGGCTGCGCGACATGGCCTACGTCGAGATCAGCACCCCGCGCCCGCACGTCGCACTCATTACGTTGAACCGACCGGAGCGCATGAACGCGATGTCGTTCGACGTGATGGTGCCCATGCGCGAGGCGATGGAGGCCATCGGCCGCGACAACGACGTGCGGGTCTGTGTGCTCACCGGCGTGGCGCGTGGGTTCTGCTCGGGCGCCGATCTCGAGGACTCTGGGACACCGCCGAACATCGGTGGGCTCACCATGTCGGGCATCGCGGTGCGGGCCATGGAGTACCTGTCGGATCTCGTGCCCGCGATGCGCGCCATGCCCCAGCCGGTGATCGCGGCGGTCAACGGCGCGGCGGTCGGCGGCGGTATGTGCCTGTCGCTCGGCGCCGACATCCGCATCGCCGGCGAGTCCGCCTACTTCCGCGCCGCCGGCATCAACAACGGGCTCACGGCGACCGAGCTCGGCGTGAGCTTCCTGTTGCCGCGGGCGATCGGTTCGTCACGCGCGTTCGAGATACTGCTCTCGGGCCGCGACGTCGATGCGTTCGAGGCCGAGCGCATCGGCCTCGTCTCGCG
Source organism: Actinomycetes bacterium (assembly GCA_031393535.1). GTDB lineage: Bacteria > Actinomycetota > Acidimicrobiia > Acidimicrobiales > WLNW01 > WLNW01. The sequence continues at coordinate 941 of JANMVY010000207.1, forward strand.
CACCGTGCCCGACGACCAGTTGCTCGACACGTGCTACGACCTCGCCGACCGCATCATCGGATTCAGTCGCGTTGGCGTGCAGCTCACGAAGGAGATGCTGTGGGCGGGTCTCGAGACCGCGAGCCTCGAAGCCACCATCGCGCACGAGAGCCGCACGCAGCTGTACGTGCGGCTCACCACCAAGAACTTCGAAGAGGCGATCCGCGCCCGCAAGGAGAAGCGCAAGCCGCAGTTCCTCGACTGAGGCAGTCGTACCGGTCCTAGGGTCGCGCAACCAACGACGCGTGAGGTGCCCATGGCGTTCCCCGAGGCCGAAGTACGAGCGGCATATGACAACTTCGTCCAGGTCGGTAACACCGGCGACTGGAGCGCATGGGCCGACCTGCACACCGTCGACGGGGTATGGGTCGAACACCACCTCGGCACGTTCCGTGGGCGCGAGGCGATCCGTACGGCGATCGTCGACGTCATGGCCGCGGCCCCGCGCGAAATGTACTTCCCCGTCGAGTTCGTCGTGATCGACGGCAACCGGGTCGTGTACTACCCGTGGCAGTGCCTCCCCGATCCGACAGGCGGCGACGCGGTCTACCGCTTCGGCTGCGTCACCATTCTCGAGTACGCGGGCAACGGCGAGTTCTCGTCACAGGAGGACATCTACAACCCCAAAGAGGGTGGCGAGGTGTTCCGCCGATGGATCAGCGCGGGCGGCGCCATGCCCGCTCCGCCCGCGACCTGACGGCCGCCGTGGGCCCGTAGCATCGAATGATGGGAATCCCCGACCCGACCACCTTCGCCCAACGCCCCAGTTGGCGCGGCTGGATGCACGCCGTGGCCTTCGTCGCGGCGATCCCCGGTGGCATCTTCCTCATCCTTCGCGCCGGGCACGCGGCGGCCATCGTGGCGGCTGCGGTGTACAGCGCGAGCCTGCTCATCGGGTTCGGCACGTCGGCCGGCTACCACCGCCTCGCCCGGAGCCCGCGTGCGCAGCGTGTGATGCAGCGCATGGACCACTCATC
>JANMVY010000555.1:0-11415 GCA_031393535.1 Actinomycetes bacterium
GGAACTCGGCATTGGTGCGATGGGAAACCTTGATCCGGACGCGCAGTTGTTCCGACGGGAGTGGGTGCCCTTGAAGGATCTCGCCTACCTCTTGACTCGCTCCGAGCCAGCCGCTGAGGAGATCGTGCAGGAGGCCTTCGCTCGCTTGCAATCTCGCAAAGCGGAGGTCGTGAATCCTGGTGGGTTCCTTCGCGCCTGTGTCGTCAACCTGTCCAAGTCGCACCTCAGGCACCGGGCGGTCGTCGAGCGAGTGCCTCTGCCGCGACCTGAGTCGGTTCTGCAGGCGCCGGACGAGCTAGCGGACGTGATCGCAAAGCTGCCGCTGCGTCAACAGGCCGCACTCACTATGCGATTCCATCTTGACTTCTCGGAACCTGAGATCGCGGCAGCCCTTGGGTGCCGCCCGGCAACCGTGCGATCGCTGGTTCACCGCGCGCTGGACAAGCTTCGAAAGGAACTCGAATCATGAGCCACGGAACATTGGAGCAACGGTTACGCGAGCACTATCGCCGCGAGACGCAGCACCTCAGTTGTCAGATCCCCGAGTCGTCGGCCGCGCCGTACGTTGCGTCGCCGTTCGGGCAAGGGCGACGTCGCCGACGGACGCAGTGGCTCGTCGCTGCGTGTCTGCTCGTCTCGGGCGCCGTCGGAGCGGGAGCAGTCATAGCAAGCCGCGGATCGAATGAGCCGCGCACCAACATTCAAAGCGGCGTCCCGCTTGAGGGCGGCATGGAAGCGTCGGGGCCTTCTGCGAGCGGCACGGAAGCGTCGGGGCCTTCTGCGAGCGGACCGACTGGTGCGAAAGGCCAGCCCTACTGGTCGTATGAGTCCTACCGGCAGGAATCCTCCAGGGCGGCTTCGGGTTGGTCCTCCTGTGTGACGCTCCACAGCGGGGCGGAGACGGCGACAACTTGCACGTTCTCGCCTGGGGTGAACCGGTGGATGGTGGGAGGAAGCGAGTTCGCGGTGGTGCGCGGCACGGAGCTCAGGTTCAGTGACGGTCAAGTTGTGCAAGTCGACACCAATAACGTGGCGGTCGCGCCCGTCGGTGACCGTATGGTCGAGGGCGACCAAGGCGCTATGTGCGGCACACGCGACATCGGCGCGGCGGTCGAGCGGTCGAGCGCAGCGCCCCGGACTGCCTGGATCATCGTTCGCTGTGCGCCAGGTAAGGCGGCTGTTCTGCAGTTCAGCTTGCCGGACGAGCGGGCGGGTTTTTTGGCTCGTGACCTGGATGGTTGGAGGGTCGTCCTCGTCACGGCTGCTGCGGACGCGTGTCGCACGGCTTCCGAGATTGCCGACATTTGCAGCAGCGTCGCGCTGTGAACCACGCTGTCGCCGGCTCGGCGCGGGCAGATGGCTCGATTCTCAGATCTCGGGGTCAACCTCAGCGCCCGAGTGGCGACTCGCAACGGTCGTAGCTCGCGCGCTGAAGGGTTCGAGAATGCACTAGCCGTGGTGAAAGGTCGAGCGCCCCGGCGCCGATCAACGCGAAGGCCAGGATGAGCCGGATGCACGCGAGAGTTCGCGCACCGTAGGTGTGGGGCCGTCGCGTCGGAGGGCGCGGTGGCCGGCGATGGCGAAGAAGATGCCCACGAAGCCGCATCCGAGTACGGACAACCAGCAGCAGGTGTACAGCTTGCGGAGCGCGTCCTGCAGCGCCTGCCAGTTGCTCGGGCAGGAGCGGCACGTCGAGTCACTGAAGAGAAGGTATACCTGGCGCGACACCCGAGTCTGAAACGCAATGTCGCCGACAGCGAGCGCTCGTTGGCTGGTGGTGGCCACGCCTCGTCAGTCACGCAATCTGGATGGACCGCCGATGGTTGAGGTTTGGCTGGACTCTGCTTCAGCGCGGCCTGGCCGTGGAGGTGTCTGGACTCTGTTCAGTGCTTCTCGGACTGTTGCTTGTCGGGCTCGTGAGCGCGGGGCGTGGCGGACGAGTCCGTCCGCACCACGCGTTTCGCGCCGACCCACGTTCCCGAGCGTTTCGTCACGGACCGGGCACAGTGGACGTTCGCCCCGGGTCTCGGTTGGCGCGCTCGGGCCACTTACGGACACGTTCGGCCAGACGAGATACCCGAACGAGCGTGACGATGGTTAGGACACCGAGTGTCTGGGGCGTAGAATCGCGCGATGGGAGCAGCGGCGCTGATCAAGGTGCGGGCGGGGGTGCGTGGCGGGAAGCCGTGCTTTGTCGGCACGCGCATAACGGTCTATGACGTGTTGGAGTATCTCGCGTCTGGGATGAGTACTGATGAGATCGTCGCGGACTTCTCAGAGTTGACACCCGCCCACGTTCGCGCCGCGTTGGAGTTCGCGGCTCTTCGCGAGCATCGTCTCGCCACGCCGGCGTGAAGCTGCTGCTCGACCAGAACCTGTCGCGACATCTCGTTCGCCTCCTCGGCGTTGAGTACCCCGACTCGATTCATGTGGGAGAAGCCGGTCTCGCGGAGGCCGACGACTACACGATCTGGCAATACGCAGGAGCTTATGGCTATGTGCTCGTGTCGAAGGACAACGACTTTCGTCAGCTGGCGTTCTTGCATGGTCCGCCGCCCAAAGTGGTCTGGCTACGCGTGGGAAACGTCGGCACGACCACGATCGGGGAGCTGCTCCGGCTGAGCGCGGATCAGCTTGGCGTGTTCGTGGCGTCAGAGGACGAGTCGTTGCTCGTTCTGCCTTCGGCGGACTGAAGAGGGCTTGACCTGACGAGCGCTCGCCGCGCGGTGGTGACGATCTTGTCGCGTGGGCAGCGCTCGCCTCGCGCGCTTCGATCCGTCAACGGGACCACCGATCGCGACCCGCGCGTGTTCTCCAAATGTTCTCCAAGAAGACGGAACGGGATGAAATCGCCTGAGAACCCTTCGTGTCCGGCGTCCACCCAACGCGCTCGAGGAGAACGCGCCGCGCCCGTCGACACACAAGGCCGCGCTTGAGACAACCCCGGTCCACTCCGACGACTTCTTGACCCCTTCGGATATCGAGTCAGGAGCGTTCATGCAGCGGTGGCGCGCAGGTTCGTTCGCTGCTGACGGCGGTGCCGGGTTGCGGGGGTGTTGGCAGGCTCGTGAGCGGTTGGCGTGGTCGACGTTCGAGGGTGACTCCTTCGGGTAGACCGTTGACGCGGACGGAGCCCTCCTCGATGCTCACCTCCATGCGCCCACCCGCCAGGGGAATGCCATCGAGACGTAGCTGGGTGAGCCAGTTGGGCAGCGATGGCGACATGAACAGTTTTCCCTGTGGCACCCACGGGTCGAATCGGAGCAGGAGACGAAGGAACAGCAGCGGGGTCGCCGCGGCCCATGCCTGGGGCTCGCAGGAGGTCGGGTAGGCCGCTGGGACGCCCAATTCGTCACGGTCGATGCCGCTGAACAGCTCGGGGAGTCGGCCACGGTTCGCGTCGGCCACGTCGAGAATGCCTCGCATGATGCGATGGGCGTGCTCGACGTAGCCGTAGCGCACGAGCCCCGCTGCGATGATCGCGTTGTCGTGCGGCCAAACCGATCCGCAGTGGTAGCTGACCGGGTTGTAAGCAGGCTCGGTAGATGCGAGGGTGCGCACCCCCCAGCCAGTGAACATCGCATGTGACAACAACGCGTCCGCGACCGCCGCCGCCTTGTCTTCGTCGATGATCCCGGTCCACAGGCAGTGCCCCTGGTTGGATGCGAGGGAGTCGATGGGGCGCTTGTCGGCGTCGAGGCCCACCGCGAAGTAGCCGCGGTCGGGAAGCCAGAAGTCCCGATTGAACGCCTTTCGGAGCGCGGCCGCCCGCTCGCGCCAGATGCGGCAGGTTTCCTCGTCGCCGACCTCTTGCGCGAAGTGCGCCCGAGCGAGGTATGCGGCGTAGGTGTACCCCTGCACTTCGCACAACGCGATGGGGGACTCGGCCACGCGTCCATCGCTGTAACGGATGCCGTCCCAGGAGTCTTTCCAGCCTTGGTTCGCCAAACCAGCCGAGGACGACCGGCCGTAGGTGATGTAGCCGTTCTCGTCGCGCGCTCCTCGTTGTACGAGCCAGTCGAGGGCACGGTCGGCGTGGGGGAGGAGCCGATCGACGACGTCGGCGGACAAGCCCCACCGTCGCAGCTCTCCGAGCAGCATCACGAACAACGGTGTCGCGTCGACGGTGCCGTAGTAGATGTGCCCGCCGCCGAGAAAGTGGGTCGACGCTTGGCCGAAGCGCATCTCGTGGAGGATGCGTCCGGGCTCCTCCTCGGTTGCGGGATCGGTCTTCGTTCCTTGGAACCTCGCCAAGGTCTCGAGCACGCCGAGCGCCAACTCGGGATCGACGATGAGCGCCATCCACGCGGTCAGCAGTGAGTCGCGTCCGAACGGCGACATGAACCACGGTGCGCCGGCCGCGACGATGGCCCGGTCCGGGTACTCCGGATCGAAGATCCGCAGACTTCCAAGGTCGCGGGTTGCCTGGCGGACCGACCGCTCGAGCGAGGTGTCGTTGGCTTTCACCCGAGGCAGTTCGGCGTTCCAGCCGGTGTGACCGTGAGCGGTGTCGCGCTGCAGCGGTAGTCCGTTCACGTTGGCCGACAGGCTGATCGTCGTCGACCAGGAGGCACCGGGCGCCAAGGTCACGTGCCAGATGGCGCCTGAACCGCTGAGGCCCGGATCATTGGTGGCTTCGAAGACGATCTCTCGCGATCGCTGGCCGATCTGATGACCGAGACGTATCGAGCCCTCGACGACATCCTGGCCGTACCATCCTCGCCGTTCGACCCGGCTCTCCTTCACCTCGAACAAGTCGGCGAAGTCGGCGTCCACGGCGACCTTGACGGTGACCGGGCGGGGTGAGGTGCCGTAGTTGCGCACGACGATCAGCTCGGTCAGACCTCGCTGCAGCGAACGCTTGCGCAGCACGACCAGCGAGGCATCGACGCGGCCGAAGAACGTGACCGACGCCGGGTCGTCGATCGAAGCGCCCAGCCCCTCGACCATCGCTCCGTCGACGCGCACCTCGAACTGCGACAAGAAGCGGGAATCGAGCAGGAACAGGCCGTGGGGAGTGCCCCGCCGGATGTCGCCGTTCGAGGCGGACAGACAGAAGTCGGACGCGTCGACCAGCGTGATCGGAGCCCCGTCGCGGCCCGTGCGGGCGACTTCACCTTCGAACACCCACGGGCCTAGTTCCACCGGGCCTGGTCTACACGACCCCCGGTGTCGAAAAGGTTGGGGTCTCGGCTGTCGGACGCGGACACCGCATCAACGGTCGTCACCGGACGCATTGCGCGGTGGCCGTTGAGCACTCGCCGGTAGAGGGCGACATGACGGTCGATGAAGTGGCCGCGGGAGAAGCGTTCGGCGACGCTGGCCCGGCAGGCCCGGCGGTCGAGATCGGCGACTTCCGCGACGCGCTGCGCCATGTCGGCTTCATCGGTGCAGATGAACCCGGTTCTTCCGTGCTCGACGATCTCGGGAGCGGAGCCTTCGGCAAAGGTCAGCACAGGCGTGCCGCACGCCAGCGCTTCGATCATGACCAGCCCGAAGGGTTCGGGCCACCGAATGGGATTCACGAGGGCGGTGGCGCCCGCGAGCAGATCCAACTTGCCTTGCCCGGCGACCTGGCCGACGTACACGATGTCGTGGCTGAGGAACGGTTCGACCGCGTCCGCAAAGTAGCGCAGCTCGGCGGGCTCCCACATCTTGGCCGCGATGATCAATGGCTTCCCGGCGGCCCGAGCAACCGCGATCGCGCGGTGCACGCCCTTTTCCGGGTTCATGCGCCCAAGGAAGACCAGGTAGCCGCCGGCACCATCGCCAAATGGGAAATCGGCGACGTCGACTCCGTGATGGATGACGGAGGCGATGCGGACACCGAGAGCGCTGCGACGCTGCGCGTCGGAAATCGCAATGATGGACACGCGTTCGGCGAAGGAGCTGAAGTGCGTGATCATCTCTGGTGTGAACGGCCCGTGGTTGGTGTTCACCACCGGCAGATCAGGCCGCCACGTACTCGCCCACACTGGGCCGGTGAGCGTGTGATCGTGGACGAGGTCGACGTCGGTGAGGACCTCATATGCACGTTGCACGTGCGCGAACTCCGCGATCGGGTCCGCGTTGGTGCCGAGGGCGTCGCGGCACAGCCACGACCGCGGCACCGGGCACGTGGAGTCACCAGTGGTGAACAGCTCGACGGCGTGCCCAGCCGCAGTGAGTCCACGGGCCAGCTGGTCGATGACGAGCTCGGTCCCGCCATAGTTCGGCGGCGGCACCGCGACCCAAGGCGGAGCAATGATCCCGATCCGCAACAGCTCATCGTCTCCCGCGCGTCCCATGGGTTCACGATCCTTCAAACCGAACCCGGCGTCCAGGGTCGAAGGCCTCTAGCTACCCATCCCCGCGGGTTCCAAGCTCCAGACGTGGGCGCCTACCAGATTCGGCTCGGCGAGTTCGACGCCGCAGTACTCGATCTGGACGGTGTCGTCACCGACACGGCCGGTGTGCACGCGGCGGCGTGGGCAGAGCTTTTCGACAGCTTCCTTGCCGTCGCGATGCCGGATGCCGCGCCGTTCGACCGCGAGGCCGACTATCTGCGATACGTGGACGGCAAGCCCCGAGCCGACGGGGTCGCGTCGTTTCTCGCATCGCGGGGGATCCACCTGCCGTGGGGCGACCCGGACGACCTGCCGACTGCGACCACCGTGCACGGACTCGGCCACCGCAAGGATGAGCTGTTCCACGAGCGGCTGGGGCGCGAAGGGGTTCGCGTCTTCTCTGGCACCATCGACTTCGTGCAACAGCTCCGCGCACGTGGTCGGCGCGTGGCGGTGGTATCGGCCAGTCGGAACTGTCGCGACGTGCTCAACGCCGGCGGCGTCAGCGCTCTGTTCGACGTGATCGTGGACGGTGTCAATGCGGCCGACAACGCCTTGCCCGGCAAGCCCGATCCAGCGAGCTTCCTGTTCGCCGCGCAACGGCTGGGTACCGTTCCGGGGCGAATCTTGTTGGTCGAAGATGCGCTCGCGGGGATCGAGGCCGGCCGTCGCGGGGGATTCGGAACCGTCATCGGCGTCGACCGGCATCACCACGCCGACGAGCTCCGTCGCGCCGGGGCCGACATCGTGGTCACTGACCTTGCGGACCTGACATTCGTCGGCGATGACGCCGGCGCGACCCCGGCTTGGACTGTCGTGCGGGACGAACCCGGGTTCTCGACCGGCCGGCGTGCGCACGACGCGCTCCTCGCGCTCTCGAACGGGACCATCGGTGTGCGCGGTGGCCTCGACACCGGCGCACCTGGACGAGCGTGGCTCACCCTCGCCGCCGGAGCCTTCGGCCTCGGCGCGGACGGGGACGGCATGGTGCGGCTGCTCCCTGGCCCATCGTTGACCGCCATCGCTCCCCCAGACGTCAGTGCAGCCACCCCGGCCACGCGGTGGACCCTCGACCTCCGTTCGGGTGTGCTGGAAAGCCGGCCGATCGCCCACGTTCGAGGTGTGTGCACTGTCCGGTTCGCGTCCCTGCCCCGGCCCGGTCTCGTGGCGGTCCGGGCCACGGCCGAGGCAGGCCAGCGGTGGTCCGAGCGCCCCCTGCAGGAACCACGGTTGGAATCCGCCGAGGCGCTCGCCGCGGCGTTCACCTACCACGAGAGTGCGCTCGACGATGAGGTCTGGTGGGCGCAGACGCGCAGCGACCGCGCTCGGGTCTGCGCCGTGGCGCGGCAACGGTCCGGCACTGACCCGACGGGGGCGTGGCTGGAGCGGCTCAGTGTGTTCCACACCGACACCGACAGCTTGCCGGGCGAGGCAGAACGAGCCTTGTCCGATGCATCACAGGTGGGCTTCGACGCGCTGCTCGCCGAGCATCGCAATGCCTGGGCGCAGCGCTGGGGCGCGGCAGACATCGAGATCGACGGTGACGACCGCTCACAGTCCGCGATCCGGTTCGCGCTCTTCCACCTCCTGTCGTGTGCGCCGACGTCCGGTGAGGCCGGGGTCGGGGCGCGTGGCCTCACCGGGCTCGCCTATGCCGGGCACGTGTTCTGGGATGCCGATGTGTTCGTGTTGCCGGTGCTCGCGGCAACGCGGCCCGAGGCGGCGAGAGCCATGATCGAGTATCGGGTCCGTCGACTTCCCGCGGCACGCCGGGCGGCCCAGGCGATCGGTCGCGAGGGCGCGCGTTTCCCGTGGGAGTCCGCCGACACAGGCGCGGATGTCACACCTATCTCGGCTCGGAACCACGAAGGCGATGTCGTCGAGATCCTCACCGGCTCGCACGAGGAGCACATCACCGCTGATGTCGCATGGGCCACGCTGCAGTACGTCGACTGGAGCGGCGATGCGGGCGTCCTCGACGGTGCCGGCGGCGAGTTGGTCACCGATACTGGCCGCTACTGGGCGTCCCGGATTCGTGTTGACCACGATGGCCAGGCCCACCTCGATCGCGTGATGGGTCCCGACGAATACCACGAGGTCGTCGACGACAACGCGTTCACCAACATCATGGTCAGGTGGCATCTGCGACGGGCCGCGGCGATGATCGACTTCGTCGACTCCGACGAAGCGTCGCGCTGGCGGCACCTGGCTGATGCGCTGACTGACGGCTTCGATCCGGTCAGCCGTCGACATGAGCAGTTCACCGGCTTCTGGCAGCTCGAGCCGTTGCAGATCGCCGACATCGCGGAGGTGCCGATCGCGGCCGACGTGCTGCTCGGGCGCCGACGCGTCGCCCACGCGCAAGTGCTCAAGCAACCTGACGTGCTCATGGCCCACCACCTCGTGCCCGGCGAGCTCCCCCGCGGTTCCCTCGCTGCCGATCTCGCCTTCTACCTCCCGCGAACCGCGCACGGCAGCTCGCTCTCCCCGGCGATCTGCGCCTCGCTCCTGGCCCGGGCCGGTCGACCGGACGAAGCGCTCGAGCTATTCGACATGGCCGCACGGCTCGACCTCGACGACCTGACCGGCATGACGGGCGGTGGCCTGCATATGGCGACGTTCGGCGGGCTCTGGCAGGCGGTGGTCTACGGCTTCGGCGGCGTGCGTCCCGCCGGCGCCGTCCTGTGCGTCGAGCCAGCGCTGCCCGCCCGCTGGACCCGACTACGGATCACGGTCCGCTTTCGGCAGATCGCGATCCGATTGGAGCTCGCCCACGACCGGGTGGTCATCGACGCCGACGGGCCGTCCAGTCTCGTGGTGCACGGCATCGCTGTTCGAGGCTCCGCCGAATTGGTGCGAGAGGCAGAAGGGTGGGCGCAGCGATGACCGTGATCCTCGCCGCCATCGACACCAGCGCAGCCGCGTTGCCCGTTCTCCGCGCCGCGGCAACGATGGCGCGGACGCTGGGGGCCGAGACCCGGGCCGTCCACATCCTCGAGAAGGCACACGGAACCGCTGCAGCTATGGCCCAACATGCCGGCGTGTTGCTCGAGGTCCTCGAAGGCGACCCCGTCGACCGCATCGTGGAAGCGAGTTCTGAGGCAGCCGTTGACTTGGTGGTGGTCGGCGCGCGGCGCCACCACGCCGGACACCGGCCATCCGGTCACGTGGCGTCCGCCGTCATGACGCGGGTGCACAAGCCGGTGCTCGTGGTGCCGCCGGCAGCGCGCCTGTCGGAATCCGAGCGGTTCCAGCACGTCCTGCTCCCACTCGAAGGCACTACAGACAGCACCGAAGCCGTCGCCGGGCAACTGCAGGCGCTCGTCGACGCGGGTGCTGACATCACCGTGGTGCACGTCTTTCACCCCGGCACCGTGCCTCGATTCTGGGATCAGGCCGCTCACGCCCACCAAAGCTGGGAAACAGAATTCCTCGCCCACTGGTGTGAACAGCCCGGAGCCGAACTGCGAGTGCGTAGCGGCGACGTGGCCGGAGCGATACTCGACGTGGCCGCCCGCGAAGCCATCGACCTCATCCTCCTGGGCTGGTCCCACGAGATGACCGGAAACCGGGCCCGGGTCGTGCGCGACATCATCAGCCGCGCCGAGATACCCGTGCTGCTGACTCACGTCGCGCGCTGAGCAGGATCGACTGCCCCAGCACGCGATCGGCGGAACGATCAGATCCGGAACTCGGTGAGCGGCGCGTCGACGTCGATCTGGCGACCGGTCACCTCCGTGGGAACAATGCGCATCCATTTCACCGGCTGCTGCGTTCGCCACGGGACAGTACGCATGGACGCGGCCCGCTCGATCTCGGCGGGATCGGTGATCTCCTCCGCCCGACCACTGACCATCACGCTCCGACCTGTCAAACCGTCCGAATCGATCGTGTCCACCTCGAAGCAGACCCACGGCCATTGGAGCGCGGCGTGCATCTTCGTTCCTTCGTTCGTCGGGAAGAAAATGCAACCGTCCGCGTAGACGTGGCAGATCGGGAAGACCTCAGGCTTCCCCTCGATGACAACACCCAATCGACCAACCACGGCCTGCGCCAACAGCGCCGAGCACTCCTCTTGTGCAAGGTTCGTCAACCACGTGCGGCCCGCCATGACGTTCACGCCTCCCCCGGAAAAGGCATCGGCAGATGTGCGACCTCAACGCCGCTGCCGGGGACGAACACGCCCTCGTGTCCGTCGTCCCACCGCACTCGATACGGCGGCGCGCCGTCCGCGCCCTCGACCGCCAGAATCACCGCCCCCTTCGTCGACTCTCCGGAATGCGAGCCTCTCACCACAAGCCGATCACCGATCACCGCACGCATCATCAGATCCCTCTTCTCGTCAAGCTTCTCGACAAGCAAAGACACGGTTCCCGGCGAGAGAACAGAGGCCGATGTCCCAACGTCGGGCAGCGTCGCAGGCTTCACAACGCGTGTGCAACGAGCGCGGCGTGGGGAAGTTGGGGTATCAGCGCATCGAGGGGCGCGCGGAGGGGGCGACCGCCTGACGTCTAGCACTCAGGCCGGCGCGGTGCCGCCGTGGTAGCACCAGTCGAACGCCTTCGGGTCGGTGAGGATCGTCCGGCCGATCGCGGCGATGGCGGCCGAGATCTCTGGCGTGATGCCATCCTCGGTGCTAGCCCCAACCTGTCCTTTGCGGATCATCGCGCCCGGGTTGAGGATCGGGATCTCGGACACGCTGCGAAGCTCGAACTTGTCCTCGTGCGCCTTCATCCAGGGGAACGAGGTGTACTCGAGGATGGCGGGCCATTGCGCGGCGGGCACGTCGAAGCCGAGAAACTCCGCAATCTGGCGAACAGATGCCTCGGGCTCGCGTTTGAGGTCTGCGTAGTGCACGAGCATCACGTTCGGCTCGTGGCGCAAGGGCCAACACGCGGCGAGCAGCCCGAAGATCATCGGCACGATCGCGTGGCTGCCGAGACCATCGAAGAAAGTCTCGAAGTCCGGCCCGACGAGCGCCTGCTTCGGCACGTGCCACAGGTCGAACCACGCGTCGGAGTGCGCGGCGATGAACGGGCGGAAGGACGCGACGGCCTCGTCGGGGTTGCGGGCGACGACGACGTATCGC
>JANMVY010000264.1:0-2490 GCA_031393535.1 Actinomycetes bacterium
CGCCGCTCCGCATCGGGAGGTCGCGGTACGCGCGGAACTCGTGCACGCGCAGCCCATAGGTGGTGCCCTGGTGCACGACAGGCGCGAACGGTCCGCGCCAGGACGCGATGCTGGTGAACGGGGCGCCAGGCGGCGCGTCGACCTCGGGCCACCAATCGAGCACCACCGGAGGGACGGTGTGGATCCAGTCGAGCCCGAGGGTGGGGACGTGGCAGTCCGGCGCGCCGACGTTGGTGCCGACCGTGACGTAGGCCGCGTGCTGGCCGTACATCGTGGCGAGACCCTCCGCCTGCCACATCTGCGCGAAGCCAGGGTCGATGTCCAAGAACACCGGGCGCGCCGCGAGCGAGCGCCATTCGGGCTCGAGGTAGCCCATCACGTCGAGGAGCAGCACGGAGTGGCGCAGCGCCTCGCCCACCTCGTGATCGGTCATCCCGGCCGATTGCGTGCCGCTGCGCAGCGACCAACGGATCTGCTCGCCGGCGAACGCGAGGACATCTCGGAGCCAGGCGGCCCCCCGGCTGGCCTCGAGTGGGCACGGCGCGCCTGCTGCGTCAGTGCACTGCCCGGTGTCGAGACGGTCGGCGAAGACGACGTCATAGCCGAGGCGGGCGAAGCCCGCGAGGTAGTGCGCGATCGCGAGCGCATGGCCGGGTATGCCCGGTCGCTGCGCGACGGCCGCGGCGACGACGACGACGGTGGGTCGTTGGCGGGGGCCCACAGCCGATCTACGAACCGACGCGTTGCGCCGCGTCGTCTTTGAGCTGGCCCTTCGCAACCTTGCCGCCCGACGCGCGGGGGAGCGCGTCGATGACGAAGAGGTACTCGGGGTACCACTCCTTCGAGACGCCACGGGCCACGAGGTGGGCGCGCAGGTCGTCGAGCGTCAGCGACGCACCCTTGTGCAGCTCGACGTAGGCCGCCACGCGTTCGCCGAACACCGGGTCGGGTGCGGGGACCACGGCCACCATCGACACCGACGGATGTGTCGCCACTTCGTCCTCGACGGCCGGCGCGCTGATGTTCTTGCCGCCGCGGATGATGAAATCGCTCGTGCGTCCCACCACCCTGAGCCAGCCACCTTCTTCGATCTCGACGACATCGCCCATGAGCATCCAACCGTCGTCGCTGAACAACGTCGCGTTCGCGTCGGGATCGTCGTAGTAGCCGATGGTCGTAGCCGGGCCCTTGCACGCCGGCACACCCCGACCGATGTCGCCCGGTATGCGTTCGCCCTCGGGTGTGTAGAGGCGCACCTGCATCTCGAGTATGACGCGCCCGGTGGTGGTGAGCCGCAGCGTGTCGGGATCGTCGGTGGCGGTACCGCTCAAGGTGCCGGTCTCGTTGGAACCGTAGAAGTTCAGCACCTTCGAGCCGGTGCGTTGCTCGAACTCTCTCGCGCGCGCCTCGGGGATGGCTTCGCCGCCGGTGAACATCAACCGCAGCGACGACACGTCATGATCGGCGAGCTCGGGGAGGTTGAGCATCATGATGAACTGCGTGCTGACGCAACCGAGCACGGTGACCCGTTCGCGTTCGATGAGCTCGACCATGCCGCGCGGTGTGAAGTGGTCCATGACCGCGCAGGGTGCGCCGAGGATGGTGGGGGTGAAGTGGCCGGTCCACAGGCCGAAGCCGAACGGTGCCGGCACGACTGACATGAACACGTCGTCGGGTCGGAGGGCGCCGAGCTGCTGCGCCTTCTTGTGGAAGTAGAACCACCGGTTCTCGAACTGCATGACGCACTTCGGCAACCCCGTGGTGCCCGACGTGCTGTTGAGGAGAAACAGCTCGTTCGGATCGAGCCGCTGCTGGTCGATCGTGGCGCGCAGCTCGGCCGGCCGGGCGAGCGAGTGCGTGGCCCCCACGAGCGCGATCGCCGCGTTCGTGCTCGGTCCGCGTACCACGAGGTGGTGCTCGAGGGTGGGCACAGCTTCGCGTAGGCGCGCGACGAGCGCGGTTGACGCCTCGCCGCGATGGGTCGGGGGCGTGATGATGGCGCGCGCCGCGCTCTTACGCACGAGGTGCACGATCTCGGCTTCGCCCGCGCGGTGACCGAGGCCCATGATCACGAGCCCGGCCTTCTCGGTTCCGACGAACGCCGCGTGTACCAGTGGCGTGTCAGGCAGGAAGACCACGACGCGATCGCCGCGGTCGAGGCCGAGCGACAACAAGGCGGACGCGATGCGATCGGACAACTCGTCATAGACGGTCCACGTCATGCGGTCGCCGGTTTCATCGACGAACGCCACGCCGTTCGGGTTGGCCGCTCGATGACGACGGATGACGTCGGTGAGCGAGTCAGTGCCCCACCAACCGGCTCGGACGTATTCGTCGACGATCGCGGGCGCTACCGCAGGTATGGCGGCCATCGCTAGAAGTTGTTCGGGTCGGCCTGGATCGACGCGGGCACGTCGAGGCCGAACAACTCGGCGGCGTTGCGCCAGCAGATGCGTTCGCGATCGGCGACCGACAACCCGCGGACTTGCG
>JANMVY010000290.1:0-1830 GCA_031393535.1 Actinomycetes bacterium
AGAAGTACCAGGTCTGTTGCGGCACCCACGCCTGGAGCAGCAGCAGATTCAGCACGGACGACTTCGCGAAGAGTGATCGCTGGGTCGCGTACACGAGCACCATGCCGGCGATCCAGGTGGCCGCGTGGGCCGGCCAGATGCGGGCGATTCGCCGTTGCAGGAACGCGCCCGACGAGTCATCGGGGCGACGCGACCAGAGCAGCACGAATCCGCTCAAAACAAAGAAGAACGACACGCCGGTGGGTCCGACGCGCAGGGTCGATTCGATGTGACGGAACCGGGTCTGGGGTAGCAACACGGTGATGTGGTGCGCGAACACCGCGAGCGCCGCCGCGAACCGCAGGCCGGTCAGCGAATCGAGCCGGGGCACCCTCGAAGATCGCACAGACGGAGTGACTTCGACGGCGCTCATCGACGGGCGCCACGCGTCGCAGCGCGGGGCCCGACCGGTTGCGCCCGGCCACGCCAACGTTCGATGATCCAGCGCCGCGCCGGCACCTCGACAAGTGGTTCGGCGAGCAGCGATGCCGTGAGGAGCAATGCGAAGAACACGAGGAACCAGGCCGGCCGCGCGAGGTCGAGCTTGACGAGCTTGGTCCAGTAGTACTCGAACGGTTCCTGGATGATGTACAGCGCGTAGCTGGCGGTACCGAGTCGCACGAGCGGTTTCGACGCGAGCACCTGCGCGAACGGTCGCGCTCCACATGCCACGCCCACGAGCAGCAGCGCGATCACCGGTGAGAGATAGCCCGACTGCATGAGCAACTCACGTGGATCGTGGAGCGCTCCGGTGAACGCGACCGCCCCGACGAACGCCGCGAGCGCGCCGATGGTGACGATCTCGAACGGGCGCAGTCGGTCGGCGCGCTGCGGCGCGGCCGCGCTCGACGTTGCGGTCCCCGCATTGCGGGCCACGAGCCAGTGGCCGAGACAGATGCCGATGCAGAACTCGGGCAGCCGGAACAGGGGGTTGTTGAGCACCATGCGTTCGAGGGCGAACGCCTTGGGGATGTTGACTCCGAGAAACCCGATGTGGTCGCGGGCGAGTGCCGGATTGGAGCGCTCGACGAGCCACACGACGAGGATCGGCAGCATCGACAGTGACCAGAACAACGCGACGCGGCGCACGAGATCGGTCGTCGACCGGACCCGAAGTCGATGCACGATCGACGGGAACAGTGCGTAAAAGAGTGCCTCGACCGACAACGACCAACCAGGTCCGTTCGCGGTCACGGCCAGATGCGGCACCCATGCCTGTAGGAGCAGCAACGCCAGCGCGGTATGCGCGACCATGTACACGAGCGCCACGCTTCCGGGTGTGCCCCACTCGTGATGGAGGCGCCCGAGGTCGAGCGGCATCGCGGCGATTGCGGCCACGGCGAACAAGGGGAAGATGCGCGCGAAACGGTCGAGCCAGAAGCGGGTTCTCGGCTTCGCGCACCGCCCTTGGTCGTCGGTCGAACCGTACGCGAGCACGAGGCCGGACAGCACGAAGAACACGCTCACCGCGGTGGGGCCGCAGGCGTTGATGTTGCGTACCACTGCCGGCGAATCGCGCAACGTCGACGCGGCGTAGTGATAGGTGACGACGTACGCCGCCGCGAAGAACCGCAGACCGGTGAGCGTGCCGAGATGGGGCCTCGGTGATCGAGGGGTCGCGCCGGCAATGTCGGCGTTCACGAGGTGGTCCGGACGCTCGTGCGATGGTCTGCGGTCGGGGTGTCGAGCAGTTCGCGACACTGCACCAACCACCGACCTGCCGGCACGACCGCGGCCTCGCAGTACGACGCCGCCAGGATCCGTTCGACCTCGACACCGCGGGTGTCGAGG
>JANMVY010000562.1:0-18222 GCA_031393535.1 Actinomycetes bacterium
TCCCGAGGCCGACGAAGCCCTCTACGTCCTCGAGGGCGAGATTCTCGTGCACATCGATGGCATGCAACATCGCCTGGAAGCCGGCGGATTCAGCTTCGCGCCCCGCGGCGTGGCGCACGCGTTCGTCGTGGTGACGCCGTCAGCTCGGCTCCTGACGTTGCAGACCCCCGGTACCGGTGACGCGTTCTTCCGCGACGCGAGCGAACCGCTCGCCCAGACCGCCGTAACGGGCCCGATCGACTTCGCGAAGGTCGGGCACGCAGCTCACGCGACGGGCGCGACCGTGATCCTCGGCGCGGCGCCGTTCGACCTCGGCGGCTGATCCGCGGTCGGCTGCACCGGCGCACACGCGCTCGGTCCGGTCAGCGCCCGTCTACGCTCGGGGCCGATGCGCAAACGTCGGGGCCTGTTGTCCATGGCCGCCGTGGCCATGATCGTCGCGGGCATGTTGGTCGCTCGTAACAACGCGCCGAATGAACTCCCGGTGCCGTCGGTCCCGGTCTTCTTCGATCCCGATTTCGGAGCTGTCGACCAACTCTCGTCGGGGTCGAGACCCAACATCGTGTTCGTGATGGTCGACGATCTCGACAGCGAGCTCATAGGTCACATGCCGAACCTGCAGTCGTTGGTGCAAGCGCAAGGCGCGTCCTTCTCCAACTACTTCGTCACCTCGGCGTTGTGCTGTCCGTCGCGATCGTCGTTCATGCGCGGCCAGTACCCCCACAACACGACGATCCTCACGAACGAGGACGGGTTCGTCAAGTTCCACAAGACCGGGCTCGAGTCGTCGACGGTCGCCACGTGGCTTCAGGCGGGCGGCTATCGCACGGCCCTCATGGGCAAGTACCTCAATGGGTATCTCGAAGCGCCCGGTGCCGGGCTGTTCGAGTTCGTGCCGCCCGGGTGGAGCGAGTGGGACGTCGCCGGTGATGGGTTCCGCGAGTACGACTACACGCTGAACCACAACGGAACACTCGAACGCTACGGGCACCGGCCCCAGGACTTCCTGACCGACGTGCTCACCCGCCGGGCAACCGACTTCATCGAGCGGTCCGTGCTCGCCAGCGTGCCGTTCTTCCTCGAACTCTCGACCTTTGCGCCGCACTCCCCGTATACCCCGCCGGCAAGGTTCTCGAACCTGTTCAGCGGTGCAAAGGCCCCTCGGCCCCTGTCGTTCAACGCGACGGGCAGCGGTGAACCCAAATGGCTCGCCGCCCTGCCCGCGCTCTCGACAGGACAGATCGAGTCGATGGACACGATCTACCGCCAGCGGCTGCAGGCCGTGCAAGGTATCGACGCGGCGATCGCAACGCTGGTCGACACGCTGCGACGCGAGAAGGTACTCGACAACACGTACATCATCTTCACGTCGGACAACGGCTATCACCTCGGTCAGCATCGGTTACCGGCGGGCAAGCAGACGGCCTTCGACTCGGACATCCGTGTGCCGCTTGTGATACGCGGCCCCGGGATACACCCACGGCAGGTCGACGCAATGGCCATGAACATCGACCTGGCACCCACTATTGCCGCGTGGGCGGGCGTGTCCCCGCCCGGCTTCGTCGATGGACGGGCGCTGCAACCCGTCCTCTGGAACCGAGCACCGAACGACTGGCGCACGACAGTGCTGATCGAACACACCGGGCCGCCGACCCTGCCCGGCGATCCCGACTACCAGGCACGGGACAATCCCACGAGCTACTCCGCGCTCCG
Source organism: Actinomycetes bacterium (assembly GCA_031393535.1). Classification (GTDB taxonomy): domain Bacteria; phylum Actinomycetota; class Acidimicrobiia; order Acidimicrobiales; family WLNW01; genus WLNW01. The sequence continues at coordinate 1,714 of JANMVY010000562.1, forward strand.
GACGTCGAGTCACCTCTACGTGAGTTCCGCCAATGGCGAAGAAGAGCTCTACGATCGTCGCGTCGACCCCGACGAGTTGCACAACGTGGTGGCACAAGCCAACGCGGCCATGCTGCGCCAGCTGCGAGACACGCTCGTCGCGATGCGCGAATGCAAGGCGCAGACATGTCGTCGAGCGGATGCCTCTTAATCGCTTCTCACTCGCACCGTGTCTACTGCTCACATCGATGTCACAGAAGGGTTTCTTGATGCGAATCGGTAGCCGGCGATCGCGTTGGTCCATTCCGGCCGCGCTTTTCGCCCAGACAGCCTCGTTGTTGTTGATCGTCGCGGTGGCGGTTCCGTCGGAAGGCGCGGTCGCGTCGACGTGCCAGGCGCCCGCTCTCGGCGAGAGCGGCAGCGGCGTCGCCGGTTCGTTCGTGGGCATCACGCCCACGCGAGTTCTCGACACTCGCGCCGGTGTCGGCGGTCCGGCGCGGATCGTCGGTGCCCACTGCGTCGTCCAGGTGGCGCTCGGCGGCGCGATCCCTGCGTCGGCCTCGGGGGTTGCCGCCACGGTGACCGTCGCTGACGCGGCCGCGGTGGGCTTTGTCACGGCGTACCCGTGTGGCTCACCGCGACCGAACGTGTCGAACGTCAACACGCGCATTGATTCGCCGGTCCCGAATCTCGTCGTAGCACCTGTCGATGCGACGCGGTTGCTCTGCGTGTACTCGTCGGTCGACGCCCACGTGATCGTCGACGTCACCGGCTACTTCGTTGCCAACGGCGCGCAGTTCCATGACGTCGCGCCAGCGCGCGTGCTCGACTCTCGTATCGCCGCTGACGGCACCCTGGCCGATCGACCGCCTGGCGGCATCGTGGTGCAAATCAACCTGACCAACAGCCAGATTCCCGCCTCCGCAGTTGCCGCGGCCCTGAACCTGACGGTCACCGGCGCGCAGGCGCCAGGCTTCGCCACCGCGTACCCGTGTGGCGCGCAGGTCCCCAACGCGTCCAACGTCAACTACCTGGCGAACGAGGATCGCGCCGCGCAGACGATGGTCGGCCTGAACGGGGGCGTCGTCTGCATCTTCGTGTCGACAAGCGCGCATCTCGTCGTCGACGCGTGGGGTTGGTTCGGCGGTGCCGACGGGGCCGACATCGTGACTACCGCCGCCACGCGATTGGTCGACTCGCGGCTGGGCATAGGGGGGTGGTCGACGCGCATCGCGCCCGGCGAGATGCGCAGTTTCGGCGTGCCGCAACTCGCCGGTGGCGTTCGCACCGCAATGCTCGATGTCGTCGCGACGAACGCACTCGGTTCCGGGTACTTGACATTGTTCCCGTGCGGATCCCCGCAGCCGGCCACGTCCTCGGTCAACTACACCACGGCCGGCCCGGCGATGAACCTGGTGACGGTCGCGCTCGGCGCGGACAGCCGCGTTTGCGTGTTCTCGTTGTCGGCCACCGACGTTGTCATCGATCTGCTCGGATTCGCCGACAATCCAGGCCCGTTGCGTTCCTTGACGGTGTCACCACGTCCGCTCACGACGACGTTCACGCCCGCGGGCCGTGACTACGCCATCGCGTGTTCCGCCGGAACGAATCGAGTCTCGGTGAGTGCACAGGCGCTGCCCGGATATTCGATCACCGTCGGCAGCGCGACCTTACCGACGCAACTCGTCACGTCGGTCGACGTGATTCCCAATGCGCTCCTCCAGATCGACATCTCCCAGAACGATGTGGTGGTCGACCAGTACTTCGTGCGATGCCTCCCCCCCGACTTCCCGGCGCTCACCGCGCACCGCTTGGGCAAGGTGGCGCCGGGTTGGTACCTGGTCACGCCGGCGACGTTCCTCCCAGGGGTGCACTATGCGGTGATCCTCGACGAGCGCGGTGTCCCGTTGTGGTATCAGAAGGCACCGATCGAAACCGCGACTGCCAGCTCGGCGATCCTCGATTTCAAGCGGCTGCCGTCGGGCGCGCTGGCGTGGGTGCCGGTGCTTGGCGTGGGGTTCGGTGTCAATCCGACCGGTGCCTATCAGGTGCGCAACCTGTCGGGCGCGGTGACCAGAACCGTCACGGCCGTCGGCACGCCGACCGACCAACACGACATGGTCGCGCTGTCGAACGGCAACTTTGCGGTCTTCACCTATGAGGAGACCAGCGGTGTCGATCTGACATCGTTGGGCAACGGGTTCGGCACTTCTGAGCGTGTTGCGCGCAGCAACATCCAGGAGATCAGCGGTGTCGACGGATCACTGGTGTGGCAATGGAAATCGGCCGACCACATCGACATCGGCGAAAGCGTGCATCCGCTGCGTGGGCTCGACCCCAACGACCTAACCGTTGTCGACCTGGAGCACTTCAACTCGATCGATGTTGCGCCGAACGGTGATTACATCGTCTCAGCCCGACATCTCGACGCGGTTTTACGCATCGATCGCGCGACCGGCAAGATCGTCTGGAAGCTCGGCGGAGCGCCGAACGTCAAGGACGCGGCGACGTCACTTTCGATCGTCGGCGATCCACTCGGCGGCCCCAAGGGCATGCATGACGCGCGCCTACAACCCGATGGCAGCGTGACAATGTTCGACAACCAGCTGGGCTCGACGAACGCCACACGCGCGGTTCGCTACGCGCTCAATGCCAGCGGTGGTGCAACGGCTACCACCGCAACGATGGTTCGTGGCTACGCGCGGCCCGACAACGCCACCATTGGCACCATGGGCAGTACCCGGCTCACCGTCGAAGGGCACCTCGTCATCGGATGGGGCGCCGGCACCCCCCTCGTCAGCGAAATCGATGCGAACGACCGTCTCGTGCTGCAGATCGACGGGCCGGCCGGTGGCAGCTACCGCGCCGTGCGCGAGCCAGTTGCGTCGTTCAGCCGAACCCTGCTGCGCTCGAGCTCGCCCGGCTGATCGCGTCGAGGTCGGGTCGACGCGGCCGTCGCCTGACCGTCGGCGCGCGGGTCGCGGATAGTCTGCGCGCGGGAAGGGTGGGGGACATCACGATGACCATGGCACCGGAGTTGTGCAGCGGTTTCGACTTCGCGCTCGATGTCGCGGGGTTCCACGAGGAGCTGCGGCGGTTGCGCGAGCAGCACCGCGTCGCGTACGTGCCGTTCCACGGCGGGAACGCCTACCTGCTCACGCGCTACCGCGATGTCGAGCAGGCCTTCCTCGACGAGGCAACGATGCCCGCAGAAGCCGCCTACCGGTTGCACAGCGAGCCCGTCATGGGCCGCACGTTGCAGTGCATGACGGGCAAGGAGCACACCCGCAATCGCGCCCTCGTGTTTCCGGCGTTTCGTGCGCGACTGATGCCCGACTACGTCGCGCCCATCCTCGCGCCCACGGCGCACCGCCTCATCGACCGGTTCGTCGATCGCGGGGGCGTCGACCTCGTGGCCGAGTTCACGAAGGAGTACCCGTTCACCGTCATCACGCGCCTGCTCGGAATCCCCGAGCGCAACGCAGGCGACATCCAACGCTGGGCGATCGCACTCTTGACCTACCCCTGGGACCCCGCCGGAGCACTCGCCGCATCGCGCGATTTCACCGAGTACCTCACACCGATCGTCGCGAACCGCCGCGACGAACCGGGCGACGACCTGATTTCGACACTCGCCACGACCGCCGTCGATGGCGAGTACCTGAGCGACGAGGAGATCTTCTCGTTCATACGCGTCTTGTTCCCGGCGGGCGCGGACACCACATATCTCGGGCTCGGCAGCCTGCTCTACGCGCTCATGACCCACCCCGATGCGATGGACCGTGTGCGGCGCGATCCTGACAGCCGCAAGCTGGCGATCGAAGAAGCCCTCAGGTGGGAGGCCCCCGTCTCGCTGATGCCCCGCTTCGCGCCCGTCGACACCGATCAGTTCGGCTCACGCATAGTCGGCGGCTCCAACATCTTGTTCGGTGTCGCCGCGGCCAATCGTGATCCCGACGTGTTCGAGAACCCCGACCGGTTCGACCTCGATCGGGTCAACAAGGGCACCATGACCTTCGGGTTCGGCATGCACTTCTGCGTCGGTGCCCATCTGGCCCGCGCGGAGCTCGCGACCGCGCTCGACGTGGTCCTCGAGCGCCTCGACGACCTGCGTCTGATCGACGACGCGCCGACCCGCATGGTCGGCTCGGTTTTGCGCGGCCCCGACACCCTCCCCGTCACGTTCGCCAGCTGAGGAGCAACCCTTGATCGTCATCCTGCTGCCCACCCTCGGCACGGTCGCAGCCGACCAGTACCGCTACCAGGTCATCGAGAAGCAGCTCATTGGCTGACGAGACGCGACGTTCGACACGTCGTGTCGGCGCCGATGCGAACCATGGATCAGTACCTTCCCCAACACATCGATGCCGGCGACTGGCCCGAGCTCAGCTACGCGCTCGGGCTCACCGACGGTCTGCCCACGTTCGCACCCGCGCGTGCATTGGTCGATCAGCTCATCGAGGCAACCGGTCGCGGCGCACGCGACATCGTCGGCGCGATCCCGCCCGCCAACCGCGTGGCCACGGTCGAGGGGGTCGCGGCCAACGCCGCGATGGCCGGGTGCCGGCCCGAGTACATGACCGTGGTGCTGACCGCGCTCGACGCGATGCTCGAGCCACGGTTCAACCTGGCCGGGTTGGTGGTGACCACGCACCCGGCGTGGCCACTCGTGGTCGTCGGTGGCCAAGTTGTCGACGATCTCGCGATGGCGACCGGCGAGTCGCTGTTCAGCGGTGGCGGCGCGCGTGTCAACACGGCCATCGGACGCACCATCAAGCTCGTGATCTGGAACATCGGCATGGCCCGCCCCCGACAACCGGTGCAGGAGGTCATGGGCCACCCTGGGCGGTTCGGCTACTGCATCGCCGAAGAGCGCACTGCGACCCCGTGGCCCGCACTGCACGAGTCGCGCGGCGTGGTTGCCCCGAACGGGGCGGTGACCGTGTTCGGGTGCGATGCGCCACAGACGGTGATCGCCGTGGGCACCGCCGAGCGCGCCGAGCTCATGCTCGACCAGATCGCGGACCAGATGCGAGCACGCGGCAACTCGAACACACACACGATGGGCGAGACGCTTGTCGTGATGTCGCCGCAGTGGGCGCGCATCGTCGCTGCCCAGGGCTTCACCCGCGCCGACGTGCAGGCGTTCCTGCACGAGCGTTCCGCGCGGCGCCTGGGCGACGTCCGCCGACTCGCCGACGGATCGGCGGCGCTACGCGAGCAGGACCGATACCCCTGGTGGCCCGAGTCGATCGATCAGACCGATGCTGACGCGAGCGTGCCGACCACCTGGGGGCCCTCGTCGATCCATGTCATGGTCGCGGGCGGCGACAGCCTCACCTACGCTGCCGTTTGTCCCGGCTGGGGAACCTACGGGGGTTTTGCGTGCACTGCTGCTCTGCCACTCGTGCGCCGTTGAGGGAGTCGTGATCGAGATTGTCGACCCGCGGGGTCACGCCCCCGAGGTCGCGTTCGTTCCCGCGCCCCGGGCCGAGCGTAATGCGGTCGGCCGTATCGGCTTGCTGTGCAACGAGGCATCGACGGCCCACGGCTCGATGCAGTTCCCGCGCTACCTGTCGATCCTGCGGCGCGCGATCCGAGAACGGCTCGGTCCGGTCGAGTTCTTCGCGCAGACCAAGCCGGTGCTCACCCGCCCCGCGGAACCCGAGCAGCTCGACCGGTTTCGCGGGTGGCACGCGGTCGTCAACGGTCTCGGCAAATGAGGCTCCTGCACGGCGGGCAGTTTGTCCGACCATGTTCATCTCGAGCGCCTCGGCATCCCGACGGTCACCTTCGTGCTCGACGCGTTCGAACCGGCGGCGAGAGCGCACGCGGCCATCCACGGCTGCCCTGATCTGGCGTTGATCGTGGTGCCTCGCGACTTTCTCGACGAGGTCGACGACGACGTGGTGTTCGCCCGCGACACGGCGGTGTTCGACGCCGTCGTGGCGGCACTCACCGCCCGCGATTTCCCGATCGCGAACTAGCCTCGCGGCCATGACGCAGAGCCAGAAGGTCGAACAGGCGTGGGAGACCCCCTCGCTCGACGAGATCCCGAAGATCTCCAAGATGCATGTACAGGCACTCGAAACGATGCAGGGCGACGAGGTGTGGGTGCAGGCCGGCATGCACCACGTGCTCGTGCACACGGTCGGTCGAAGGAGCGGCAACGTGCACAAGGTGGCGCTGCCCACCTGGTCCGACCCCGACGGTCATCGCATCGTGGTCGCGTCGTTCGCGGGTGCGCCCGGTAACCCGTCGTGGTACTCGAACATCCGCGATCGCGAGGCCAACCCCGAGGTGCGCTGCACGGTGCAGAACGGCGCGTTCTGGTCGGTGCCCGAGATCCTCCACGGCGACGATTACACCCGTACCTGGGCCCTTCTCGTCGCGGATCGCGCCTGGTACACCAACTACCAGGCCAAGACCGCACGTCGCATCCCGCTGGTGCGCCTGCCCGAGACCAGCGCGGCCTGAAGCGTTCGCCGTCGCCCATCCAACGGTTGTACTTTCCGGCGAGCGGCGCATGGCGCACGTTCGGGCAATCGCCGGGTCACACCCATAGCGTGATTCCCAGCTGCTGTAGCCGTCGCATGAAGATGTCGGGGTGCAGCCGCGGTGGCCGCGTCTGGTCGATCTCGAAACGCGACGTGGCCGCCAGCAGCTTGGTGATGGCAATGCGCGCCTCGAGTCGCGCGAGCGGGGCACCGATGCAGAAGTGCAGCCCGCGGCCGAAGGCAAGGTGGCTCTTCGGTGTGGGTCGAGCGAGGTCGAGTCGGTCGGGTTCGGGGTAGGTCCGTTCGTCGAGGTTCGCCGCGCCCCACATCAACAACAGGCGTGAGCCTGCGGGCAGGTGTACACCACCGAGTTCGGCCGGGCGGGGCACGCTGCGGTAGTGGAATCGGAATGGGCCATCGAGGCGCAGCACCTCCTCGAGGAACGTGGGCACCGCGTCGGGTTCGTCGCGTAGCCGTTGCTGCAGCACCGGGTCGGCTGCAAGCATCCGGGCCGAGGTACCGATGAGGCTGGTCGTGGTCTCGCTGCCCGCTCCGAGCATTTGCACCAACACTCCCACGGCCTCAGCGAAGGTGACTTCGTCGCGCCGCACGGCCATGGCGAGCAGTTCGAGCATGGTGTCGGGGACCGCGGACACGGTGCCCGCGGCGGGGATTTCGGCGAGCACGCGTTGCAGGTGCTCGGCGAGGTGGGTGGCCTGCTCCATCGCCGACGCCGCCGCGCGTGCCATGCCCGCCTCGTCGCTCACGCCGGCGAGGATCTGGTCGACGTCGAGCACCAGCTGCACCAGGCGCGGTGCATCGGTGGCCGGGAGCCCGATAACGAGCGAGATGACCCGCATGGGCACGAGGTCGGCGACCTGTGCGACGTAGTCGCCCGAGCCGTGCGCGATCAGGTCGGCCTGGAGCTCGTCGACGATGGCCGCCACTTCGGTCTCGAGTCGGGCGACCGAACCCGGTGTGAGCTGCGGTTGCAGCAGCTTGCGGTGCGTGGTGTGCACCGGAGGATCGGCGGTGGCCAGCACGTGGGTGGCGTCACCCAGCGCCGTCATGTCGAACACGCTCGCGCCGCCGTGCGCGCCGCGGTAGATGAGGCTCGTCAGGTTCGACGAGAAATCGTCGGGCCGTGCGACTGCTTCGTTGACGAGCGCGGCGCTCGTCACGAGAAACGTCGCGGAACCAGGGATCTCCCACACCGGCGCCTCGACCCGCAGCTGGGCGTAGAACCCGGTGGGATCGTCGAGCACGTCGGGCCGGAACACCAGCGTGGGGTCGGTGAGGTCGTATCGGGTCGCCGTCATGGATCATGCGTACCATGCCGCGGGCCCATCTGTCCGTGGAGGTTGCTCGTCGTGCCGCACTATGTCCCGCATTTCGACTGGAGCGAGCGTGCGCTCGCCCTGCGTCAGTTCAACTACGAGCACTGGTGCGAGCACGGCCACGGGCCGAACCTGCGCGACGTGCACGAGAACCTGGGCTATACCCGCGTCGAGATCGTGCAGACATACAAAGAGCTTGCGCTCGGTATCGCGTGCACGATCGACCCCGACAGCCAGAACTGCCCGGTGCTGCGGTTCCAGCCCTTCGCCTCGTTCCCGACGCAGGTCAAGGCGTTCGTCGACGGCCGATTCCACAGCTATGCCGGGTGCGCGATGGAGGCGATCGCGTTGTCGAACATGCCACCGTTTCGCGACCGCGAGGTGCGCCTCGAGAGCTACTGCATGTGTTGTCTGGCGCCCATCGGGTTCGGTGCGGTGAACGGCGAGATCAGCGAGCAATCGTCTTCGATGTTCGTGCACGTGAGCACGTCGCCGGTCGATTGGTACAACAACGATCTGATGATCCAGTGCGACTCGATGAACTTCGTCATCGATGCCGAGCATGCCGATCGGTTCGAGAAGCAGGCGTGTCGCCGCGGCGTGATGTTCACGCTCGACCAGGCGAAGACGTTCGTCTCGGCCGCGGTCGGCGAACGCATGTGGAAGTACAACAAGCCCACCGAGCGCATGGACCCCGCAGTGGTCATCGTCGCGGTCGCCTCGCTCGGCGTCGACGTGACCAACTGGGGCGGCTGAGCGTCGCCGTCGGCGGGCTCAGCTGCCGAAACCGTCGAGCAACAACGAGACGCATGCGTCGGCGACCTCGTCGATCGTGTGCGGGCCCCGCGGTGTGAACCAGCGAGCCGATTGCCAGATAGCGTCGCGCGCGAATCGATAGAACAACGCGGCATCGAGGTCCTTGCGAAAATCCCCCGCCAGGACACCGGCGTCGATCACCGACAGCCAGGTGCGTTGCACCTTGCTCGTGGCCTTGACGACGTAGGCGAAGCGCGGGATCCCGGCGAGGTACTTGTAGTCGTTGCGATAGATCTCGCAGGCCTCGGGGTGATCAGCGATGGAGCGGAACGACTCGCGCGTGAGCTCGGCCAAGCGGTCTCGTGGCGCATCGAACTTGGCGAGCACCGCCTTGTACCGTTCGAGGAGCTCCTCGAAGTAGCACGCGATGATCGCGTCGACCATTTCCTCTTTCGACGAGAAGTGGTGGTACAGGCTGCCCGACAGCACACCGACCTGGTCGCCGATCATGCGCACCGTGGTGGCCGCGATGCCTCGTTCGGCGAAGAGTCGTGCCGCGGCCGCGGTGATGCGGTCGCGCCGATCCGTGTCGACGACCATCAGTCGAGCCGTTCGATGATGGTGACGTTGGCCTGGCCGCCGCCCTCGCACATGGTCTGGAGCGCGTAGCGGCCGTTGCGTCGCTCGAGCCCGTGTAGCAGCGAGGTCATCAACCGTGCGCCCGTCGCACCGAGCGCGCCGATGTCGGCCGAGTGGGTGCCGGCGAGGCCCCCGCCTCGTCGGCCGACCGGTGTGCGCACGGCGTCGATGATGAAGGCCTCGGCCATGGTCGGTCTCCTGGTGAGCGGGGGTGGTGCTGAAGGGTCAGCCGAGCAACAGTTCGCCGTTGGTGACGAACAGCTGCTCGACGTATCCGGGGCGGACGCGCTCGGCCATCTCGCGGAAGCTGGCGACCGGATGACGGCCACCCTCGATGTGGGGATAGTCGGTCGAGAACACATAGCACTCGTGCAGGCCGTAGCGCTCGATCAACACGTCGAGCGGCTCGGTCCATTGCGGGGTGACGCGCACATTGCGGCGCAAGTACTCGCTCGGCAGTAGCGGATAGTGCGCGCCGATCTTGGTCAACAACGACGCATGGCGATCGAGGCGTTCGGCCATCGGGCCGAGCCACGACGCGCCGAACTCGATCGCGCCGAACCGCAACGCCGGGAAGCGTTCGAACACCCCGCCCATGAGCAGGCACGTGAGGTAGACCTCGGCTGCGAAGTGCGCGACCACGATGAAGAACGGCCCGAACTGCTCCTCGCCCCCTGGGCGTTCGGGGAACAGCGCGCGCAACGTGGGGGCGTCGGCGAACGCGCGCGGCGGGAACATCGGGTCGTCGGCCTCGCCGCTCGCGAGCCCGCCCGCGCCGACGTGCAACAGCGCGGGAGTGTCCGACTCCTCGAGGATCCGCCAGAACGGATCCCATATGGGGTTCGCCGGCGACGTGCCCCCCGGCGGCACGGCGCACGGCAACAACACACCGGGCGCGCCCGCAGCGACAACGCGCCGCAGTTCGTCGACGGCCCACTCGGGGTTCGACATGTTCACCTGGCAGGCCACGCGTGCGCGGCCACCGCTCTGCGCGTGGAACGCGAGCGCGAAGTCGTTGTACCGCCGACATGAGGCGAGTGCCTCGGGTGTGGGCAGCCGCAACTCGCGCAGCACCGTGTTCGGAAAGATCAGTTGACGGTGCACGCCCATCGCGTCCATGGCCGCGACACGACCATCGGTATCACTCGACCCCCACGCGCTGATGCCTTTCACCGACCACACGTCGTCACGGGCGCGCAAGCGCAACGACTGGTCGTGTTCGGAGCCGACGAAGCGGTTCAGGTAGTCGATGATCCAGCTCGCACCCGCCGCGCCGACGATGTCGGCCATCACGTCGGGCTGCATGTAGAGGTGACCGTCGCAATCGAGCATGCGGCCGGCCACGAGCGTTGTCTCAGCGGCGGTGGCGTCAGCTGCACTCAGGGTCTCGGGCATGATGACCTCCTGGGCACGGTGTTCCGCCCGAATCGTAGCAAGCGCTTGGTGCGGCCGCTCATGGAACCCGCGCCATGTCGCGGGTGCGCAGCACGCCACACCATCGGCCGCGCGGACTCGAGCGCTGTCCAGTCGTCGGCCACGCGGTGCTCAACGCCTGGTACGAACCGATCGGGCGACGGAACTAGTGGCGCTCGCGCGCGTAGGCGACCGACATGTCGAGACACCGGCGCCCGAGACCCACCAACTGTGCCGCGGTGAGCAAGGTGGCCCGGTCGACCGTGACGGAACGCGTGCTGCGCGGCGTCGAACGCGAAGTCCATGTCAGCGTGCGATGTCGTTGGTCGGGCCGACAACCCGTGACGCGTCGCGCATGCGTCGGGCGTCCATGCCGGCGAGCGAGTCGCCCATCACGTCGGCGTTGTGGGCGTGGGCGAGGTGGTGCAGGTCGAACACGGAATCCATGCCGGTGTGCAACCCCATGAGGTCCTCGCATTGGTTGACCGCCTTCTTGGTCAGCGCCAGACCGAACGCCGGCATGCGGGCGATGCGCGTATCGCGGGCCCATCACCCACGGATGCTGCGCCGCCATCGGCACCCGAAGCCCCGGCACCCCACCCTGGACGAACACGGGAATGTCGAGTTCGACACACTTCGCGTAGATGACGTAGGCGCGTTTGTCGTTGATGGGCACGGGCGGGTTCTTGCCCGCAGGGAAGTACTGCGCGGCCACGATGCCGTGATGCTCGACGGCGCGGACCAGGTCGCGTACCGCTTCCATGCCGCGGTTCGGGTCGACCTCGACCGAGCCGAGCAGGCGGTCGGGATGCTCGCGGAGCGCGCGCACGTGCAACTCGTCGTGGAGGTTCACCGGCACCAGCCCCCGCTCGATGCCGAAACGATCCATCTCGAACAGCAGCCGGTCGATGCTGTCGGCGTCGCGTCGAACATCGGGGGTGTGCGTGAACATGTAGCCAGCGGGATGGGTGAACCCGCGGCTTGCCTTGTCGCGCAGCACGGCGGCCATCGACTCCTGCCAATCGCGGCGCTCCACGCTCGGTAGGCCGATCATCGTGTCGATCACGGCGATGTCGTTCGGTATCGCCAACGCCTTACCCCCGGGTTCGCATCAAGCGCTTGCTACAAATCCTGCTGACGCCCTGGGGCGGTGTCAACACGGTCGTGACGGCGATGGGCATCGCAGCGGGTCAGCCGCTTCGATCGGCGACCGGCAAGAAGAACTCGACCGTTCCCGTGACGTGATCGCCGATCTCGGTGATGCCGCAAATGGCCACCTCGACGAGGCCCTTGTCGCCCTCGCGTTCGGTGCGGGCGACTTCTCCGGTGAAGCGCAGGGTCGTGCCCGGAATGGCAGGGGCGCCGAGGCGGATCGAGATCTTCGTCAGCTGTGCGTCGGGGCCGCTCCAATCCGTGACGAAGCGCGACACGTACCCGTTGGTCGTGAGGATGTTCATGAAGATGTCGGGCGCGCCTTGCGCGTTCGCGTATGCGCGATCGTGGTGCACGGGCATGAAGTCACGCGACGCGATCGCGCCGGCGACGATCACGCTGGCAGTGAGCGGCAGCACGAGCTCGGGCAACGCATCGCCCACCACGATGCCGTGCCAATCGAGGGAGCCTGTGGCCGCGATCACGACGTGGTTCCGGGTGTCGCCTTGAACTTGAGCACACGGAACCGCTGCCGGCCGACGACGTCGCCTCGATCGTCCTTGTAGGTGGTCACCCATGTGACGAAGTAGCCGATGCCGAGCGCCGTGGTCTTCTCGTCGGAGATAGCCTCGAGCACGGTGCTCGCCTCGAGCCGGTCGCCGGGGACCAAGTACCGGTCGAACTCGAGCTCGGAGTTCGTGGCCCGTGTCGCGGTGTAGCCCGCCATGTCGAGTGCGCTGAGTGCGCTCCGCCCGACTGTGCCGGGTGCGCCGCCGCGTTCGGCGAGCCCCTGGATCGTGGGACGGCCCATGGCCCAGGTCTGCAGCATCGCGGGGGGCGCCACGCCGTCGCCCGCGAGATAGCGCGGGTTCTGATCGTCGAGCGCATCGACCCAATGGCGGATCATGGGAACGTTCACGGGGTCCGGCGCGAGTGAGCGACCCGCGCTCATCGGCCGGCCGATGAACTCCTCGAGTTGTGCGCGGAGTGCGGCCGCGCGTTCGTCTGTCATTACCACTCCCTCCGGACCGTGTGTCCGTGCATCGAACAATAGAGGACGGCGCGTGTCATCATCCCGGTCTCACATCAAGGAGTGGTCCATGATCGAGAATTACCCACTCGCCGTCGGCGGGGTCGACGACTATCCGGTGAAGGTGGGCAGCATGCTGCTCACGATGGTCGAGCCGCATCGCGGATTCGAGCAGGCCTACAACCGCTGGTACGAGCGCGACCACTACTACGCCGGTTGCATGATCGGGCCGTTCCTCTACGCAGGCAGCCGTTGGGTCGCGACGCGCGAGCTGAAGGATCTGCGGTGGCCGGTCGATTCCGAGTCGGTCGCCGCGCCGATCGACAAGGGTTCGTTCGTGTCGATCTACTGGATCCAAGGTGGTCACCATGCCGAGCACTTCGACTGGGCGGGCACGCAGGTGCGCTGGTTGTACGCCAACAACCGCGGGTTCCCCGAACGCACCCACGCGCACACCGTGATCTTCGACCAGGTCGCGACCGCGTATCGCGACGCCGACCCGGTTCCTGTCGACCTCGCGCTCGACCATGGCTACGACGGGATAGTCCTCGCGTGGTTCGACGCGACCAGCGGCGACGCACACGGGCTGCGCGCGGCGCTCGTCGGTACGCTGTTGCCCGAGCTGCTGCGCGGGTCGGCGATCGAGATCGCATCGTCATGGACTCCGTCGCCGGGGCAGAACGCCGAGCGCAACGAGCCGATGGACCTCGGTACGAGAGCCGGTGGCCCCGAGCGCCTCTGTCAGCTGTTCTTCGTGAAGGGCGATGTGCGCGACAGCCTCGACCGATTCCATGCGTACACATCGGGCGTCGAAGCGGCCGGTCTCGCGACCACGCGCCTCGTGGCCCCCTTTGTCCGTACGATCGTCGGTACCGATACCTACGTCGATCAGCTGTGGTGACCGTTCGCCGCTAACGTGCGCGTCATGCATGTGGGGATGTCACTGTTCTTCCAGAACCTGCGCGGCGTGAGCGACGAGCAGGTGTGGCTCGACGAGCTGGCGCTCGCCGAGTTGGCCGAACCCCTCGGGTTCGACTCGGTGTGGAGCGTCGAGCACCACTTCACCAGCTACACCATGTCGCCCGACGTCCTGCAGTTCCTCACCTACATGGCGGCGCGTACCACGAAGGTGCAACTCGGCTCGATGGTGGTGGTGCTGCCGTGGCACGACCCGGTTCGTGTAGCCGAGCAGATCGCCGTGCTCGACATCGTGAGCGGCGGACGAGTGGTGCTCGGCATGGGTCGCGGGCTCGGCCGAGTCGAGTTCGAAGGATTCCGCGTACCGATGAGCGAGGCGCGCGACCGCTTCGACGAGAGCGCGCACATCATCATCGACGCGCTCGAATGCGGCTACGTCGAGTTCGACGGCACGATCTACCAGCAGCCGCGCCGTGACATCCGTCCGCGTCCGCCGCGGTCGTTCCGTGGGCGTACGTACGCCGCTGCGGTGTCGCCGGAATCGATCCGCATCGTCGCCGAGCTCGGCGTCGGCATGATGGTGATCCCCCAGAAGTCGTGGGACGTGCACGAGGCCGACGCGATCCGCTACCGCGAGATCTTCGTCGAGCTACACGGCCGGCCGGCTCCTGCGGGGATCATGGCGGGGTGGGTGTTCGTCGACCCCGACGGCGACCGTGCACGCGAGATCGGGCGCCAGTACATGGGCGACTACTACCAGTCGGTGGTCGACCACTACGAGATCACCGGCGAGCACTTCGCACAGACCAAGGGCTACGAGCATTACGCCGCAGGTGCGGCGGCGCTGCGTCAGCACGGCCTCGACCCGGGCCGAGAGGCGTTCGCGAAGCTCCAGCTGGCGGGCACACCCGACGAAGTGTTCGAACAGATCGCCGATCTCGCGCCGCGACTCGGCGTCGAGTCGTTCCTCGCCGTCGCGAGCTACGGCGCCATGCCGCCGGCCGAGGCCGAGCGGAACCTGCGCTGCTTCGCGACCGATGTGCGCCCGCGGTTGCAGGCCGCGCCGGGCGCTGGGTTGAACGCGGCGGCGTTCGCCGCCGCGATCTGAGCGCGACGCGGTTGGCAGTTGCGAGCCACTCCAATGCTTTCGAGAGGGTGAGGTGGGTCACATGGGTCTTTTCGACGGACGCCGGGTGATCGTGACCGGGGCGAGCCGCGGCATCGGCGCGGCGATGGCCGAGCGGTTCGCGGCCGAGGGCGCGTCGGTGGTGATCACGGCGCGCACCGCGGATCATCACGACCACCTCGAGGGCAGCCTCGCCGAGACGGTCGCCCGCTGCGCGCGATTCGGTACCCGCGTGGTGCCCGTCGTTGCCGACCTGGCCGACGCCGACGATCGCGCGCGTATCGTGCCCGCGGCCGTTGCCGCGCTCGGCGGCCCGATCGACATCCTCGTGAACAACGCGGCGGCCGGCATCCACCAGCCAACGGCCACGATGTCGCTCAAGCACCGCCGCATCATGTTCGAGGTGAACTTCCACGCAGCGTTCGACCTCGCCCAGGCAGTGATCCCCTCGATGCGCGAGCGCGGTGAGGGGTGGATCATCAACGTGTCCTCGAACAGCTCCACCATCGCGGACGGCCCGCCGTTCCCGTACTCGCCCATGGGCACCACCAATGCCGCGTACGGCGCGTCGAAGGCCGCGCTCAACCGGTACACCAACGTGCTCGGCATCGAGTTGTTCGGCACGGGCATCCGCGTCAACACGCTGCAGCCCGTGAAGCCAGTGGCCAGCGCCGGTGCCATGGCGCACCTCGGCGATCGGCTCGACCCTGACCAGTTCAACCCGGTCGAGGTGATCGTCGAGGCTGCGGTCGTGTTGTCGCGTTGTGAGCCACACCTCACCGGCCGCATCTGCGTCGATGGTCCGCTGCTCGACGAGCTCGGCGTCGTGGTGCGCACTCTCGACGGAGCATCGTTGCTCGCGATGTAGGGCGTGCCGAGCTCACGACGTGATGGGCGTCGCTAGGCGTACCGCGTGTGAACGCGCGTCGGTCGACCGAGCCCCGTTCTTTGCGCGTTCGTCCACGCACACGGTGGGCGGGCGCGCAAAGAACGACGACGGGTGGCATCGTGGGCGGCGTGGATCTCGTCGACGTACTCGCCGGGGCGGACTCGCCCGATGCCGTTTTCGACGCGTTCTCCACCTGGGCCGGGTCCCGCGGCCTGCGGCTGTACCCCGCGCAGGAAGAAGCGCTGATCGAGGTGGTCTCGGGCGCGAACGTCATCCTCGACACGCCGACGGGTTCCGGGAAGAGTCTCGTGGCGGTGGGTGCACACTTCGCGGCGCTCGCGGCCGGCAAGCGCAGCTATTACACGGCGCCGATCAAGGCGCTCGTGTCCGAGAAGTTCTTCGACTTGTGCGCCACCTTCGGCACCGAGCGCGTCGGCATGATGACCGGTGATGCGGCCGTAAACGCGCAGGCGCCGGTGATTTGTTGCACCGCCGAGATCCTCGCAAACATCGCGTTGCGGCACGGTGTTGCGGCCGATATCGGCGTGGTCGTCATGGACGAGTTTCATTTCTACGCCGACCCGGAGCGCGGTTGGGCGTGGCAGGTACCGCTGCTCGAGTTGACCGACACGCAGTTCGTGCTGATGTCGGCCACGCTCGGTGACACGACCGAGTTGGCCGCCGATCTGTCACGTCGCACCTCGCGCCCGACTGCGATCGTGAAGTCGGCGACCCGCCCGGTGCCGTTGACGTTCGACTACCGGATCATGCCG
>JANMVY010000365.1:0-4097 GCA_031393535.1 Actinomycetes bacterium
GGCAAGGTTTGGCACCTCGATGTCGGCTCATCGCATCCTGGGGCTGAAGCAGGTCCCAAGGGTTGGGCTGTTCGCCCATTAAAGCGGTACGCGAGCTGGGTTCAGAACGTCGTGAGACAGTTCGGTCCCTATCCTCTGCACTCGCAGCTAGATTGAGGAAGGCTATCCCTAGTACGAGAGGACCGGGATGGACGCAGCTCTCGTGTGCCAGTTGTCCTGCCAAGGGCATTGCTGGTTAGCGACCTGCGGAAGGGATAACCGCTGAAAGCATCTAAGTGGGAAGCCCGTTTCAAGATGAATCTAGCCACCGGGTTAACCGGGTAAGGCCCGTGGGAGATTACCACGTTGATAGGCCGGAGGTGGAATTGCGGTAACGCATGGAGCCGACCGGTACTAATCGGCCGAGGGCTTGGATATACCGCTCGTGTTCGCTATGGAGTTCTCGTGAGGCTCCCGCCGTCAGGCGGTGATGCTCCGTGACAAAGGTTTCGGTGGCGATAGCGACAGGGCCACACCCGTTCCCATTCCGAACACGGAAGTTAAGCCTGTCAGCGCCGATGGTACTTGGGTGGATTCGCCCTGGGAGAGTAGGACGCCGCCGGATTTCTCGCACAAGCGGCCCGACTTCGGTCGGGTCGCTTGTCGTTTTCCGCCCTGGGTTTCCATATGCCGGGACGGCATGCCGTTTGTCCGGTCCGTGGGCCCTCGCAGATCTTGGGGCGGTCGCTAGGCTCTCCCCATGCCCCCGCGTCCTTCCTCTTCGTCGCGCCCTCCGGCCAAGTCGGTGTCAGCCCGCTCGCCGGCGCGCGGATCGACGCCGCGCCGATCTGTCGACTTGGCGGGTCGGTCGACTGGTCCTGCGACGGCGAAGGCCTCGTCCCCGCGGCTGGCGGCCAGCCGTGGGGCGGACAGCGCCCGACGGTCGTCCCTGGCGTCGGATGCCCGCCCGGCAAATGGCTCAGCTCGCGCGGTGCCGAGCGAAGCTCGGTCCGTTTCGACGGGCCGCGCGGTGCGGGTTTCGCGCGCTGCGGTGGTGGCGACTCGTGGAGGGCGTAGTACCGGCGGCTCGCCGCCCGTGGGGGCGGGCCGCGACCCGCGAGGTGCAGATGGGCGTCGGTCCAGTACAGGTTCAGGCCCGCTGGCATCGCCTCGAGGAGGCGTGGCGGTTCGTCGGTCGGCCCCGGCGCCGGGTTCCTCGGGCGGGGCGGGCTCGTCACCTGAAGGCCGCGCGCAGGTCAGGTCGGGGCCCGCAGGCGACGGAAGGTCACGCGCGCTCCCGACCCGTGTAGATCGGGCGGGCCGAGCGTTGCCGGACCGGGTCGCCACAAAGGGTCGTCGCTCTGAGGGCGAGACTTCGGGTCGGCCGAGCGGTTCGGTCGATAGGCGGACACCGGGCGGAAGTAGCGGTGCCTCGACGTCGCGTGGGCCGGCGCGTCCGCCTGGTCCGGCAGTGTCGGGTGCGCGTGGTCCGGCAGTGTCGGGTGCGCGTGGTCCGGCGCGTCAGGTGCGAGATCGGGGTCGGCTGGCTGGCGGAGGTCGGGTGTCGACGCCGATCGACGATGCGCCGCGCAGCTGGGGCTCGGTGGCCCGTCGTGGTACCCGCACCGTTCGCGAGGAGCCGTTGCCGCAGGGTACCGAGGTGATCGGCCGGTCTAGCCGTAGCTCCGTGTCACGTGAGCGTGCAGCACAGCGCAGCTCGTCGACGCCGTTGCAACGTAACATCGATATCGAGACGGCGTTCGCCGGCGTTGCCGAGCCCCACGACCGTCCTTCGCGTCCGGGACCGGAGAAGGCACGCGTCGGTCGCTTGGCCCCGCGCCCGGCGGAGCCTGCGCCGGTGTCGCCGTCGGTGCGCGCAGTGCGCAAGGTCGCGAGTCCGACGATCGTGCGCAGTCCGTTACCCGCTCGTCCCCGGACGGTGGAAGACCTCAACGTGGCCTTCACCCGTCTTCTCGGGGCGCGGGCTGCCGGGAAGGCACGATCCGATCTCGATGCTGCGGCTCGGGCATATGAGAACGATCGGTTCACCGAGTCTCTGCGCCTTACAGCCCGCTTGACCCGCCAGGCGCCCGAGGTTCCCGAGGTTCGCGAACTCCACGGGCTTTCGCTGTATCGGATGGGTCGGTGGCCAGCCGCAATCGTGGAACTCGAGGCGTTCCGGCAGCTCGCGGGCACCGCCGAGCAGAACGCGGTCCTCGCTGACTGCTATCGAGCGCTCAGGCGCTGGAGTGATGTCGATGAGTTGTGGGACGAGCTTCGCGAGGCTAGTCCAAGCCCGGCCGTCGTGAACGAGGGTCGCATCGTCATGGCAGGTTCGCTCGCAGATCGCGGTGACTTGGCCGGTGCGTTGCGGCTGATCGAGAAGGGCTGGCACATTCCAGCCCGGCCGCAGTCGCACCACCTGCGTCGGGCGTATGCCATGGCCGACCTGTACGAGCGCTCGGGCGCGCCAGTCCGCGCTCGTGAGCTGTTCCTCTGGGTACGGTCGATCGACGTGGAGTTCGCCGACGTGGTCGATCGCCTCCGCCAGCTCGGGTGACGCTGGAGGGTCGATCGCCTCCGTCAGCTCAGGTGACGCAGGAGGTTCGGGTGACGGCTGTCGGCGTGTAGAACGCCACGTTGGTTGAGGACGGGCGGGCCGCTCGCTTGTCGCATGATGGCTGTCAGACCCCCCGGGCACACTTGTCGTTACCCCCTCTTTCGCAGCCCGTGCGTTCTACGCCGTCATCACTGGGAGTTCTCCCATGCCAATGCCCTCTCGCAATCCCGGTCGATCCGCGCCGGTACCCCAGTTCCAGATCGTGGTCGCCTCGGGGACCATCAACGGCCCGGTCGTGCTCGGTCGGTCGAGCGCCGGCGAGCCGTTGTGCAGCTTCGACCTGCGGGTCGACGATGCGGGTGGGCCGCATTGTCTCGTGCCGGTCACCTGGCGTGGTGTCGAACACCCCGGGCTCGACACCGGTGACGCGGTCGCGGTCCGCGGTCGAATCGCAAAGCGGTTCCACCGTGCAGGAGCCGCCACGATCGCGCGCACGTCGCTCGACGCGGTCGAGGTGCTACGCGCTCCGCGGGCGCTGGCGCTGGAGCGTTTGACGGCGCGGGCGCTCGTCGCCGGTGCATCGGGTCAAAATGGTGCCTGAGCCTGAGCTTCGATGACTGCCGACAACCGCTGGCACCTCAGGTCAGACCGGGGCTACACGGAGTATCGCGCGGCGAACCGCCAGTCCGGTCGGCGGGTAGCATCGCGAAGCCGGTAGCGCGTCAGCGTGAAATCGCCGCGCATACTGTGTAACGCCGGGCATCCGGGGATGTCTGTCCACCGATCGAGGAGCACCTAGCACAGTGGATTACGAAAGCCTGCTCGGCGCCGAAGCTTCGGCTCTTCTGAAATACAAGGCCAAGGGCATCGACAAGAAGAGCCTGCATCTTCCCGGCCCCGACTTCGTCGACCGTATCTTCGGCCCTAGTGACCGTTCAACCCAGGTGCTGCGCAACCTCGCTGCGCTTTACGGCAACGGCCGCCTGGCTGGCTCCGGGTATGTGTCGATCCTCCCGGTCGATCAGGGCATCGAACACTCGGCCGCGGCGTCGTTCGCGCCGAACCCGCTGTACTTCGATCCGGAGAACATCGTGAGGCTCGCGATCGAGGGAGGCTGCAACGCCGTCGCGAGCACGTTCGGGGTCCTCGGATCCATGTCGCGCCGCTATGCACACAAGATTCCCTTCATCGTGAAGCTCAACCACAACGAACTCATGACCCTTCCGAACAAGTTCGACCAGATCATGTTCGGTTCCGTCGAGCAGGCCTACGACCTCGGTGCAGCGGGCGTCGGGGCCACGATCTATTTCGGCTCCGACGAGGCAACTCGTCAGATTCAAGAGGTGAGTGTGGCGTTCTCGCGCGCGCACGAGCTGGGTATGTTCACCGTGTTGTGGTGCTACTTGCGCAATCCCGGCTTCAAGAAGGACGGAGTCGATTACCACGCGTCCGCCGACCTGACCGGCCAGGCGAACCACCTGGGCGTGACGATCGAGGCCGACATCATCAAGCAGAAGTTGCCCGAGAACAACGGCGGGTACAACGCCTTCGCCGGCTA
>JANMVY010000437.1:0-9480 GCA_031393535.1 Actinomycetes bacterium
TCGCGCGTGTCGAGCTGCATCAGATAGCCGGGGTTGAACCACATGCCACCCGGGCGGTCATAGCTCGCGGTGAGGATGTGCACGGCCCACAACATCCATTCGGTGACGTTCGCGTGCTTGCCCATCGACACGCCGGTGCCCGTGAGCGCGGACACGCGTCCGGCGCGGCGCACGGCGGTGGCCAACGAGTCGAGGTCTTCCTCGGTGACGTTCGTGGCGGCCGAAACCATCGTGCGCGTGCACGGTTCGACCGCGCGGGTGAGCGTGGCGATGTCGGCCGGGTCGGTGTGCTCGTGCACATACGCACGATCGGCTCCGTCGCGCAACAGCTCACGCACGACGAACGCGAGTACCAGATGATCGGTCGACGGCACCGGCGCGAGGTGGTGATCGGCGAGCTGGGCCGTCTCGGTACGACGCGGGTCGATCACCCACAGGTCGCCACCGCGCGCCTGGTGCTCACGTAGTCGTACCACCGGATCAGGAATCGCGTTCGAATGTCCGTGTGACACCAACGGGTTCGTTCCCACGAGCAGCAGCAGCGACGAGCGATCGTGGTCCCAGATGGGAGTGAGTCCCGACCAACCGCCGATGAGCTCGGCGACGAGCGGCTTGCTCGGCGTGTCGATGGTGGCCGCGGTGTACTTCTGCGACGAGCCGATCACGCGCAGGAAGCGTTCTGCGGCACGTCGACCATTGGTGTCGAACGCGCTGCCGCTCGCCAGGTACATGCCCACCGAGTCGGGGCCGTGCGCATCGATGGTGGTGCGCACGATCGTGGCGATGTCGTCGAGCGCATGGCCCCAGGACACCGCCGCGCCGCGGATCTCGGGTTCGTTCAGGCGCCGAGGGTCGTGGTGGAACAAGCCGATGGCGCGACCTTTCGGGCACGTGTAGCCGCGTGACAACGAATGTGCATCGTCGCCGCGCACCCGCCGCACCGTGTCGTGCTCGTCGACCGTGACGACGATGCCGCACATCGCGTTGCAGATCCGACAGAAGCTCGTGACCTCCCGCACGGCTGTCAGTCGGCCGTACGTTGGGTGACTGCACCTGCCGCCTCGAGCGCCGCGATGTCGTCGGCTGACTTACCGAGTTCGGCGAGCACGGCGTGGGTGTGCTCACCCAGTTTCGGTGCGACCCAACGCGGCGCCCACGGCGTGCCCGAGAAGTCTGCGGGCGATGCGATCATCGTGGTCGATCCGAACTCGTCGGGCACCTCGACGAGTCCACCCGCGAAACGCAGCTGCGGATCGGCGAGTATCTCGTCGGGGCTGTTCAACGGCGCCCAGAAGAAGTCGGGTTCGGTGGCGAACACCGCGGACCATTCGTCGAGCGACTTCGTGGCGAACGCTGCGTCGAGCAATGCGATGAGCTCGCGGCCGTGCTGCGAACGCCCGGCCTGTGTCGAGAAGCGTTCGTCGGTCAGCCACTCGGGGTGTCCGACGGCGCGCGCCAAGGGCGGCCAGTGGCGTTCTCCTTCGAGCCCCACGATCCAGAACCGGCGACCGTCGCCGGCCTGGTAGTTGTTGATCGCGGGATTGCCCATCGCCTCGCGGGTGCCCACCTGCGCGTGTTGACCCCAGCCGAGCACCATGTTGAGGTCGAAGCCGACGGTGTAGACGCCTTGGCGCAGCAGTGATGTCGACACGAGCTGACCCTGGCCTGTGCGCTCGCGCGAGAACAATGCGGCACTGACGGCGCCGGCACACGACACGCCGACCGAATGATCGCCCATGCCCCCACGTTGAAATGGTGGGTTCGCGTCGGGCGGGGTGAGCAGGTGCGCGATGCCCGAGCGGGCCCAGAACGCCGCGATATCGTAGGCCGCTCGGTCCGCGTCGGGTCCTTCGAGCCCGTAGCCGGTGATGATCGCGTACACGAGGCGCGGGTTGCGGGCGAGGAGCACCGCGTGGTCGAGGCCGATCCGAGCGAGCGCACTCGCCCGGATGTTCGTGACGAAGACGTCGGCGCCGTCGACGAGCTCGAGGGCGAGAGCGCGGCCGGCCGCGGTCTGGAGGTCGATGACCACGCTGCGCTTCGACCGGTTATCCAGCTCGAACACCGGGTTGTTCGCCATGTCGGACCCGAACATGCGCTGGAACGAGCGTGCCGGGTCACCGGCCGGCGGCTCGATCTTGACGACGTCCGCACCCCAGTCGGCGAGGATGCCACCGGCCGCCGGACCGGCGACCCAAACCCCGAGCTCGACGACTCGGACACCATCCATGGGCCCAGGCATGTGCGTTCTTCCCTTGTGATTCTGCGCGTTGTGGTTCTGCGCGCTCCGCAGTTCTATCGCGTCGTGACCCCGTCCCTGGGGGCCGAATGGCATCGGGCATACTCTTGGCATCGCCCGACGTGGGCCCGTCGATCACGAGTCGCCATGACGCACGAGCAAACCCCGAGAACTGGTCGGTTGGCCCAGCGCGTGGGCCGAGCGCGCGAGTTGCTCTGGTGGCGCGTCGTGATGCCACTGCGGTATCCGACCCGGACAGTTCGCGTCGAGGGTTTCCGGGTGCGGGTGCACCGGGTCGGAGAATGGATCGCTCGGCAGCTGATCACGAACGGCAGCTACGAACAGCACGAGATCCGTGCCCTGTGCGAGCTGGTGCAACCTGGTGACACCGCGCTCGACATCGGGGCCAACATCGGCCTCCACACGCTGTATCTCAGCCGTGCGGTGGGTCCGACCGGAGCCGTTCATGCATTCGAGCCCGATCCGGAGAACCTGGCGCTGCTGCGGCGCAACGTCGAGCGCAACGGATGCACGAACGTGGTGATCCACCCGTACGGCCTGTCGTCGGAGTCGGGTGTCCAGACGTTGTACGTGTGCAAGGGAAACAAGGGATACCAGAGCCTGGCTCGCATGGAATGGTCGACGAGCGAGATCGCCATCGAGCTCCGTCGCGGCAGTGACGTGTTGCGCGGTGTGCATCCCACGGTCATGAAGCTCGACGTCGAAGGGGCCGAACCGAAGGTCCTCGCCGGTTTCGACGATTGGCCACCGGCGATCGTGTTCGAGTTCGTGCCCGCCCAGTTGCGGTCCATGGGCGAGGATCCGATCGTGTTCCTGCAGACCATGGTCGATCGCGGCTACTCACTCGAGTTGCTCACCGCCGAGGGTCGCGAGGCGACCACTCCGACGACGATGACGGCCTTGGCCGATGCGTCCGGTGCCGATTACAACATCGTCGCCTGTCTCGACGCCGCGGCATAGTCGCCTGTCTCGACGCCGCGGCATAGTCGGCTGTCTCGACGCCGCCGACGTCGGGGGGCGGTCGGTAGGATCCTCGTTCGTCGTGATCCTCGTCGTCTGCACCGGAAACACCTGCCGTTCGCCCATGGCCGAGGCGCTGTTGCGGCATCATCTCGCCGGCACGGGCCACGAGATCGAGGTGCGATCCGTGGGCACACTCGGATGGAATGGCGCCCCGGCGACCCCTCACGTGATCGAAGTGCTCGCCGAGCGGGGTGTGGGGCTCGTCGGACACGTGTCGCGCAAGATCAGCCGCGAGCAGGTTGACGAGGCGTCGCTCATCGTGGCGATGACCCGCACGCATGCGTGGGCGATCGCGGCCTACGACCCCGATGCCGCGGCCCGTACGTTCCTCCTCGACGAGCTCGTGCGCCTCGGCGAACGCGTCGGCGCGCGCGGCGGCGAGATGCTCGAGGCATGGCTCACCGAGCTCGATGCACTGCGGCCACCCGATCGCCTCGCGCGGGCGAGCGAGGAGGTCGCAGATCCGGTCGGCGAAAGCATCGACGTGTACCGCGCCACGGTCGCGCGGCTCGATCGCTCGGTGCAGCGGTTGATGCCCCTGCTCTGATCGTGGAGACTTGCTGCGCAGCCGCCGGCCGCGCGATGGGAGCATCGATGAACGAACGAATCGCCCCATGTGTTGACGCGAGTGACGACATCACGGCCATCATCGCAATGACCGCTCCGCCCGACCGCGACCCGCCGGGCACCATCAGCGTGCTCGCGCATCGTCCGGCGATGCTCACCACGTTCCTGCCGTGGGCCCGTGTGCTCGCTCGAGAGGGCGTGCTCGATCGACGCGACCACGAGATCCTCGCGTTGCGCGCCTCGATCAACTGCCGCAGCGCGTTCGAGTGGGGCGAGCACCTGTTGTTCGCTCGCGACGCAGGCCTCACCGACGTCGAGATCGATCAGGTGGTGGTTGGCGCAGACGCGCCCGGCTGGTCGGTGCACGACGCGGCCCTTGTGCGCGCGGCCGACCAACTGCACCGCGGTTGCGACATCGACGATGTGACCTGGGCCGTGCTTGCGGCGCGCTATGACGCACCGAGCCTCGTCGAGGTTGTCTACGTGGTCGGGCAGTACACGATGTTGTCCATGGTGGCCAACGGCTTGCGCGTCAACGTGCCGGCGTCGTTTCGTCCGCTACCCGGCTGACGCAGCCGGTTCACCGGGCGGGCATACCGAGGATTGCGCGGGTCTGGGTGTTGGTGGCAACCGGGCGCCCGAGTTTTTCGCACAACGCGACCGCGCGTTGCACCTGCTCGACGTTGCTCGGCCCCGAGCCGAAATCCTCGAGCCCCACGCGCAGGTGTCCACCACGCTCGACGGTGAGTTGCGCTATGGGAGTATCGAGAATCGAGCCACCAAGCACGGTCGAGCCCCAGGGCAGATCGACGTCGCCTAGCATCGCGCAGTAGAGATCGAGCGCTTCGACGATAGGTGGCGCCGAGAACGTCGGCATGCCGCCTCCGAAATATCCTCCGCCCGAGAAGTAGAACTTGGTGAGCGAGCGCGGCGCGAGGCGACCGGTCGACTCGTACACGAGCACCATCCGCAGGAAGCCCGGCTCGTAGATCGCGAAGCTCGGACCGATGCCGGTGTCGTGGCACAGGTTCATCATGTAGCCGATGTCGGCCGGACTATTGACGTACACGTACGTGCCGGTCGGCGGACCGTCGGGGCTCGAACCCGCGAGGTTCACCGAACCGGGGTCGATGACGCCCATGTCGATGAGGTCTTCGACGGCGAGCAGGCGATGGTGGTCGTAGCGGTCTTCGATCGTCGCGCCTGAACCCATGGTGGGGTAGAGCACCGCGTCGGGCCGCTCGGCACGCATGATGCGCAACGATCTTGCGTACAGCTCGGCGGCTGCAACCACCGGCAAGCCGCTCTCCGAAGTGTGCATGTGCACGATCGCGGCGCCCGCGTCGATCGCCGCGATCGCCTGCTCGGCGATCTCCTCGGGCGACTCCGGTGCGAGCGGATTGCGTGCCTTCTTCGTGACGCCGTTGACCGCCACCTCGATGATGCACGGTGTCGTCGCAGCCATGGGTCCCCCTGATATCGGCCGGCGTCGCGTTGCCGGCGGGTCTCACCGTAGGCGCCGACGCTCATAGGATGCTCGTCATGCGCAACGACCGACGGGGACGCCGCGTCACCGCAGTCTCGGCCGCGGCCCTACTTGTCGTGGTTGCGGGCTGTGGTGGCACTGGCGACTACACGGCGGGCGACGATCGCGTGCCCGCGGCCGAGG
Organism: Actinomycetes bacterium; assembly: GCA_031393535.1. Lineage (GTDB taxonomy): Bacteria > Actinomycetota > Acidimicrobiia > Acidimicrobiales > WLNW01 > WLNW01. The sequence goes on from JANMVY010000437.1 coordinate 5,520, forward strand.
CGTCGTCGGCCGCCGGCGCGACCATCAGTACAACCACCACCACGACGGCGCCCGCGTCCGTGCCCACATCGGCGCCCGCGCCCGTGCCCGCGTCGGCGCCGCCGACCGCGCCCGCGCCCACGTCGACACCCCGGCTGCCAGCACCGGTGGCCGCCGCGCGACCAACGGCGACCTCACCGCCCGTGCCCGCCTTCGACGGCGATCCCGACACGTTCCGGCTGCCGATGAACGGGCGGGTGAACATCACCTTGGCGTGGGACTGCGGTGGATGTGTCACCGAGCTCGGGAGCAAGCATCACCCGGCCATCGACTACAAGTCACGCGACGACGACACGATCGTCGCCGCGGGCCATGGGGTGGTCGTGCGGTTCAACGACCTCTGCGACTCACCGTCGCAAGGCTGCGGTGAGAGCATGGGCAACTCGATCTTCCTGCGTCACACATTGGTGGACGGGTCGCAGATCTTCACGTTCTACGCGCACATGGCCGAGCTCGACCCCGCGGCGACGATGGGTGCGTGCATCGCCCAGGGTCACCGTCTCGGGTTGATGGGGAACTCGGGTATCGGCTCGGCCGCACACCTGCACTTCGCGTTCCAGACGATGCCCGAGATACTCCAGTACACGGTCGAGTCGTCGTACGAGTCGGGTTCGCGCGACCCCGATGACTTCTACGGCGCCGTCAAGGTGCAGCGCTGCGGATGATCGCGTAGGTTCCTCGGTCATGGGCCTACCTGAACCTCCTCCGCTCGGCGTCTCGGCGCTCCCCTCCGGTACGTTCGACGGCCAGACGGTGCTCGTCACCGGCGGTGGCACCGGAATCGGAAAGGCCATAGCGATCGAGTTCGCCCGACTCGGCGCGAACATCGCCATCGTTTCGCGCAAGCCGGAGCACCTCGAGGCCGGCGTGGCCGCGATCGAGGAGCTCGGTACGCCCGTGGTGTCCGTCGGGTGCGACATCCGCGATCCCGAGAGCATCGCCGCGGCCTTCGACTGCATCGTCGAGAAGTTCGCGTTGCCGACCGTCCTGATCAACAATGCGGCGGCCAATTTCCCGGTACCCACCGAGGACATGTCGCCGAACGCGTGGCGCACCGTGATCGACATCACGCTCAACGGCACCTTTTTCATGACCCGCGAGTTCGCGCGCCGCCACATTCGTGAAGGGTCGCCGGGTTCGGTCGTGAACATCGGCGCGTCCTACGCGTGGACCGGAGGCCCGGGCTTCGCGCATTCCGCCGCGGCCAAGGCCGGCGTCAAGAACATGGTCGAGTCGTTGTCGGTCGAGTGGGGGCCCTACGGCATTCAGATCAACGGGCTCGTGCCCGGGTTGTTCCCGCACGAGGACATGACGGCCGACATCCGCAGCAACCTCGATCGCACCAACGAGAAGGACCCGTGTCAGCCGGCCATGCGCGTCGGTCGCCTGCGCGAGATGGGTTGGGCCGCTACCTTCCTCGCGTCGCCTTATGCGCGCTTCATCTCGGGTTGCACCGTGGTGGTCGACGGCGCGAACTGGCAACGTCGGTCGATGACCAACCCGCCGGTTGTCACCATCCGCGACCAGATGGGCCGCGGCCCCTTCGAAGGCTGAGCCGCGCTATCTACCGCGCTCGTCGATCAGTCCTCGAGCCGGAACCCGATCTTCATCGTCACCTGATAATGCCCGATGGCGCCGTCGACGATGTGGCCGCGTACGCCGGTCACCTCGAACCAGTCGAGGTTGCGCAGGCTCACCGCGGCCTTCGCGATGCCGTTGCGGATCGCGTCGTCGATGGTGTCGGCTGAGGTACCCACGATTTCGGTGAGCTTGTAGGTGTGCGCGGTCATGGCCGCCTCCTGGTTGTCTGCGGTACGAGGGTTGTCTGCGGTACGAGGGTTGTCTGCGGTACGAGCATCCCAGATGTGGCGGGCCGCGTCATCGGGACGGTCCGGGCGCTCCCTGATCCTCGCGGTGCCGATCGCTCAACGGAGTATGGCGATCAGCACGGTCAGCGTCGGGATCGCGAGCAGTGTGGTCACGATCACCGTACGCACCGCCAGCGCGGGTTTGCCGGCGAGTTCGGTGGCGAGAATGGTGGTCATCACCGCGGTGGGCATGCCGGCCATCATGATCGAGGTGTGGCTCGTGAGACCTCGCAGACCCAACGCGGTCGCCGCAGGCCAGGCGACGAGTGGCCCGAGCACCAGACGGTTGACGCTCGTCGCGAGCGGGTCACCGAGGTCGTCGAGGCGCGGCCAGTGGAACTGCAACCCGAGGATCACGAGCATGCACGGGATCGACGCCTGACCGAGAGTTCGGGCCGACTCGGCGATCACCACGGGCAGTTTCACGTTCGTGACGTTGACGAGGCCGCCGAGCACGGTCGCGTAGATCGACGGATATCGCAGCGGAGCGGTGAGCGCACGGCGCCGCGAGCCGGTGCTGCTCGCGAGCGAGCCGAGCGCGATACCCGCCGACGACCACAAAACCACGCCGGTCACGAAGATCACCACTGCGATCTGTAGGCCCGCGTCGCCGAACGCGAGCTTGGCCATGGGGAGGCCCATGTTGCCTTGGTTGACCACCGACGCCGTCAGGATGTTCGTGGCGCGCGTCGCGGGGTCGGCGCGACGCAGCACGCCCCACAGCCAGGCCGCGAGCGCGTTGGCGAAGAACACGATCGCCGCCACGCCGACCAGACGACCGATGTCGCTCGCGCCGAGCTCGATCTGCGCGATCGACATGAACACCAGGCACGGCGAGAAGAGGTTGAAGACGGCCTTCGAGAACGTGTCGGTGTCGAACCCGAAGCGTCGCCCGACGAGTCCACCGACCGCGGCGACCATCAAAACCGGGAGCACCACTTCGAGGAGCACGTCGAGCACGAGCGCCGACGCTACCGTCGCGATGTGGACGAACCCGCGCCCCAGGCGCGGCATCGCGGCCGGCATCGAGGCGCGGGATCGCGGCTGGCATCGAGGCGCGGGCGCCCGGTCGGGTGAACCTCATGGGCGATCACACCGACTACACCGGTGGGCTCCTGGTACCGATGGCCCGGGGCCCGTGGCCCGTGGCCCGTGCCCCGTGGCCCGTGCCCCGTGGTCCGTGGTCCGTGGTCCGTGGTCCGTGGTCCGTGGTCGGCGCGGCGGCGCTCGCGTGCGCGTGCGCGCCCGCGGCTCGTGCACCGGCGGAGGGCGCAACGGTGCCAATGCGCGGAGCACCGCGCCACCGGCACACCTACCTGGATCATGGATCAGCTCGCGTGCGAGTGCGGGCGCGCCGGTCACGCACTTCTGATCAACTGCAGCTCGCGCGCTGTCCTACCGATTTCGTTGCCACCCGCGGCCGAGGTCGAGATTGCACGAGAACGCTCGCGTGACCATGACCGGCGGCGGCTTCGGAGGCTGCGTGGTCCGCTGTGCCGGCCGGGCGCCCTCGTCCACTGGGGCGACCGCGCGTGACCGGTGCGCGCGGTCGACGACGCGTCGGTTCAGGTGGTGCGGTAGAGCGGTTCGCGCGATTCGGCGCGAGCGCGCTTGAACTCCGCGAAATCGTCCGACTTGTAGACGAGCATCTGATTGCTCAGCTCGTCGTGGAGCGACTTGGTGACCATTGGGGTCGCGAGGTCGTTCATGGTTTGGCGCCAGGCCCGCACGGCCAGTGGCGGTAGCTTCGCAATACTCTGTGCCACGTCCATTGCGACATCGTCGAGCGTGTCTCGCGGGACCACTCGTGACACGATGCCATGGCGGAGCGCCTCGTCGGCGTCCATCACGCGACCGGTGAGCACGAGGTCGGTCACGATGCCGTGGCCGCACATTTGGAACAGACGCGCGGTACCGCCCGAGTCGGGGATCAGGCCGTGCATCAACTCGGGCATCCGGAACTTCGCGTCGTCGGCCGCGATGCGCATGTCGCACAACAACGTGCGCTCGAACGAGCCGCCGATGCACCAGCCCTGGATCGCGCACACGATCGG
>JANMVY010000463.1:0-5597 GCA_031393535.1 Actinomycetes bacterium
TCGGGGGTCTCGCCCGGCACTGCCTTCGCCGCAGCTTCGAGCACCTGTGGTTCGGTGAGTTCACGGTTCTTCTTCGCGAGCAACAGGTCGGCCTTCTGCGGCCGGTTCATCGTGGACGCGTCTTCTTGGAGCAGCAACGTGGTCGACGCCCGGAACGGGGGGTCAGACGCACGGGTGGTGACGAACGCGGCGACGAGGCCCACCACCACCGCGGCTTGCGCGATGACCCACCACTGGCGTCGGGCCGCGGCGAGATAGCGCCGAATGATCAGGCCGGCGTCACTCACGGGTCGCGCGCTCATCATGGTCGAGCAGGCCAAGCGCATAGGCCTGCGCCATCGCCTGCGCCCGGTTGCGAACTCCAAGCTTGCGGAACAGGACGCGCTGCGTGTTCTCCACGGTTCGGGGCGAGATGCCCAATGCGCGCGCCGTTTGCTTCATCAACTCGCCTGCCTCGATGGATTGAAGGATCTGCAATTCACGAACCGTGAGCTGCACCGGGGTCATGTCTCTCGCGTGGGTGCGGGCCCGGAGCGATTCGCACAGTTGACGGGTCTGGCCGCGGGTGAGTGCGATATCGCCGGATGCGACGCGCTGCAACGCGGCCACCAGTTCGTCGCGCTGACACCGCACGGAAAGCGCTCCGCGTGCGCCGTTTTCGACCGCGTGCACCAAGGCGTCGCCTTCGGGCGCGGGCTCCGTCAGCAGCAGCACGCCGGCGTCGGCGATACGAGCGCGTTCCCAGTGTTCGCGCGTCGGTTCGATGAGGACGACGACGTCGGCTCGCGCGTGGGCGCCCTCGATCACGATCACCCCGGCGTCGCGCAGCACACGCGATACCAGGCGCCCGGTGAGACTCGGAGGACCGTCGACCGCGACGACGAGCGCGCCGGACTGATCAACGGCCGATGCGTCGCTCATGCGCCGTTCCGCTGCTGAACGCAGTTCATGACGCGGCCCCGCGCACGAGCGTGGGATCGATCAAGCCGAGTCGCATCGCGATGGCAACCGCCTGAGCCTGGTTCTGGGCATCCAGCCGCCGGAAGAGGCGCTGCTTGTGACTCTCGACGGCGTGGATGGTGATGCCGAGCAACGTTGCGATGCCACGAGAGGTGCAGCCGCCAGCGACCAGCTCGAGCACACTGCGTTCGGTTTCGCCGATCTCGAGGCGCTCCGGCTGGGGTGGCCAATCAGCGCGTACGGGCGCCGGACCGGCGATGGCGGCGATAAGCGCCGAGGTGTCCGCGTCGAGGTCGACCGACGCGTCGATACCCGCTCGATGCAAGGCGGCGATGGTGTGCGAGAACCGCTTCTGCACGCCGAGGATGTGCGCCAACGGGCGCTCGCGCCGGGTTTCGGCGACGCCGGCCGCGAGGCGCTCAACCGCGTGCCGATCCTCGGGGGGGAACCCAGCGAGGTCGATGACGAGAGTGTCAAACACCGGAGCCGCCGCGAGTTCGACGAAGGTGTCGTACACACCGACCAGCGCAATGCCGTGGTCGGCCAACATCAACGCGAGGCCCGCCCGCTCCAGCGGGGTGAAGCCAATGACGATCGTTGCGCGAGGACACGCGTTCATCAAGATGCGCTCCACATCGGGTGGCGGAACCGGGGTTTGGCGACCGTACCAGCGGCCGGGTTTCGTTGGCTGGAACGTGGTTGACCATCGCGTTTCGACAGAATGAACATCTCGCGATGCCGCTCGCTATACGAGTATCTGATGCATTGAATATCGCCGAAATATGACTTTAGGCCTTGCGCGGCCGGTCGGGCACTGAGCGAGTAATGTCGACCACTCTGCGTGGTATCTTGGGAACCCTGCCCTGGGCTCTGATGCGGGTGGTAGCCGCAGTCGTCGCTCAATCCAGGTGCACTCACCCAGACATCATGACATGTTTGAAAGCACCTAGGGGGGACTAGGGCCCGCGATCGTGTCCTATTCGCGCATTTACGCCACTATCAGCTCCGGGTGAGATCAGTGAATTGCGCTACCAATAATGGGGATGGCAGCCGAACAGCTTTTCAAAACTGATTCGCCTGTCCGCGACGACGCCCTTCGGGCCACTGTTGCGATCGCCCACGACTATCTCACGCAACGTGGCGGTGCGGAGCGAGTGGTTTTGTCGCTCGCTCATGCGTTCCCCGGGGCGCCGATCCACACGTCGATGTACGACGCGTCGGGGACGTTTCCGGAGTTCGCGGACCTGCCGATCACGACCGGCCGGCTCGACGTCGTCGACCCGTTCCGGCATCACCATCGTGCCGCGCTCCCCTTTCTCGCCCGCAGCTTTTCGAAGACGCGCGTGGGCGCCGATGTCGTGATCTGCAGCTCGAGCGGCTGGGCACACGGCGTCAAGACCGACGGCCGCAAGGTCGTCTACTGCCACAACCCAGCGCGCTGGCTCTACCAGGCCGACCGATACGAACCGGGGCGAGGCGGAGTGGCCGGCGTCGGGCTGGCCGTGCTGCAGGCCCGACTCCGCCGTTGGGATGTGGGCGCGGCCCGCAGCGCCGATCGCTACGTGGTGAACTCCACCATCGTTCGCGATCGCGTGCGCGAGGCCTATGGCATCGACGCCGAGATCGTGCCGCCACCTCACGCCATTGACGTGCTCGGCGCGCAAACCCCGATCGATGGGCTCGAACCCGGTTTCCTGCTCTGCGTGTCACGCCTGATCTCCTACAAGAACATCGACGCGGTCATAGACGCGATGCGTGGTATCCCCGAACGGCGCCTCGTCGTCGTGGGTGCGGGCCCCGACGCGTCGGCGCTGCAGGCCACCGCGTCGTCGAACGTGCTGTTCGTCGGCACGATCGACGACAACCGCCTGCGATGGCTCTACGCCAACTGCGCCGGGCTGGTCAGTGCCTCGTACGAAGATTTCGGACTCACACCGATCGAAGCCGCCGCATTCGGGAAGCCCTCTGCGTTGTTGCGGTGGGGTGGCTTCCTCGATTCGCTCGCCGAGAACGTGTCGGGTCTCTACTTCGAAGAGCCGACGCCGGTCAGCGCCGGTGAGGCAATGCGCGGGCTGCTACAGGAGTCCTGGGACGAACGGGCCATCGTCGAGCACGCCGAGCGGTATTCAGAGGGGCGCTTCGTCACGAAGATGCGCGAGATCGCCCACGACGAAGCGCACGCCGACGCTCGCGCGGCAGTTCCCGCGGCGGCGCTCGGCGCACGTCCCCACGTCGCGCCGGCGCACCCGGCCGAGCGTCCACTGGGCCCAGCTCCCGCGGGCGCGACTCGCGCCGCGCCCGCCGTATCGGCCATGCGAGGGCTGGCCACGAAGAGCACCATCGCCGCGACCGATCTGCTGAGCGTCGCCGCAGCGATGATCGCGGCGTTCTTCGTGTGGAGCCACTGGCGCATCGACGACCCCCGGAACTTCCGAAACGCCCACGAGTGGCTGGGCGTGCTGTCGATGCCGATCTGGCTCTTCGCAATCTCGCACGCCGGTCTTTACCGCAGCCGGCTCATCACGAGCCGCATGGAGGAGGTGCGCCGCGTGGGCCGGGCAACCATTTCCGCCATGCTCGGCGTGGCCGCGCTGAGCTCGGTCACACGGTTCGAGGCCGCTCGGCTCTGGCTCGTGTTGTCTGCGGTGTTCGGGTACGTGGCGCTCGTGACCAACCGCACCATCATCCGCCGCCGGTTCCAACGACAACGCCGTGCCGGAGCGCGACTGCGAGGCGTGGTCATCGTCGGCACCAACAGCGAAGCCCTTGCGATCGCACGGTCGCTCCGCGACGACCCTGCGCTCGGTTACCGCGTCGCCGGGTTCACCTCCGACGACCTGCCCCCGGGCTACAGCTTCGACGGGCTCGGCGAGGTCTTCGGATCGATCAGCCAGACGCTGAGCGCGGTGCGTCGCACCAACTCGACGGGCGCCTTGATCGCGACCACGGCCGTCAACCACGACGAGTCGATGACGCTCACCAGTAGGCTCGCCGAGGCTGGCGTACACGTCGAGCTGTCCTCAGCACTTCGAGACATCGCCACTCGACGGATGACCATTCGACCGGTTGGCCGCTATCCCATTGTCTACGTGGAGCCGCAGCTGCGCGGTAGTTGGCGCGGCATCGGCAAGCGCTCCTTCGATGTGGGCTTCGCCACGGTCGGCCTGCTCATCACGGCGCCCGTGTTGCTGCTCGCGGTGCTCGCGATCAAGTTCGACGGTGGCGGACCGGTGTTGTTCACCCAGCGCCGTGTCGGACGAGGCGGCGTGTCGTTCGAGCTGCGCAAGCTCCGGACGATGGTGCCTGACGCGGAGGCCCGCCTTCGCGAGGTCATCGAGCGCAACGAAGCGAGTTGGCCACTCTTCAAGATGAAGAACGATCCGCGGGTGACGCGCGTCGGCCAGTTCCTGCGCCGCACGTCGATCGACGAGCTGCCCCAGCTCTGGAACGTGCTCCGTGGCGAGATGAGCATCGTCGGGCCGCGGCCGGCGATCGCGAGCGAAGCCGACGGCTGGACCCCCGAAATGCACGCCCGGCTCAAGGTGCGCCCCGGCATCACCGGCATGTGGCAGGTGAACGGCCGGAGCACGGCAACCACCGAGGACTACGAGCGACTCGACCTGTACTACGTCAACAACTGGTCGTTCATGTCCGACGTGGCGATCATCGCCCGCACCATTCCTGCGGTTCTCGCCACCCGCGGCGCGTACTGACCCACTCGCCGAGCGCGGCCGCATGCCGGGCGCTCGTGCGGTCAGGGCACCTCGACGGGGCAGGAAAGGCCGGGTGCTTGCGCGAGGCGGGCGTCGGCCGTGAGCAACGTGCACGCCAGCGATTCGGCGAGGGCGACGTAGCAGCTGTCGTAAGCGGTGACGTTCTCGCGTAGTTCCCATGCCCGACGCAGCAGCAAACCGGTCGGATACACGAGCACGGGAAACGCGAACAGGTCGTCGATGGCACGCGCCGCTCGCTCGTCGTCGATCAGACCCGCCGAACGATGGCGCCGAAGCACCGACAGCACTTCAACGCGGAGGAGATCCGGCGCCGCGAGTTGCTCGCCCCGCAACCGCCGTCGGAGTCGATCGCCGTCGGTACCCCCGTCGGCTACGACCGGCGCAACAATCGACGCGTCAACGACGAGTACGCTCGACCTCGAGCGCGGCGATAACGTCGCGCACGGTCGGGGTCTTTCATCTGGGCGGTGTGAGAACTCCCATCATGGAAGACCTCGACCACCCCACCCGGCGATAGCGCCCACTCCCTCGTTCGCGAGGAGCCGTGAATCCTTTGAACGCTTGCGGTGTGCCCCGAGCACTTCGCCTGCCGGTCGCCGACGGCTTCTCTTGATCTGTCATACATCGATCAATTGTGGTCACGGATTGGTCACGGACGTGGTGAAATAGGACAAATCTCGCCAACACCAACGGGACGGCGGTTTTAGAAAACACCTGATCAGATGGTGTGCGACGTCACTGGATAGCACCAGATCGTACCGCAATCTCGCTTTTCAAGACCGTCGCATTCGTCCGCTCTGCCATCCCTCCGAGGCGAGAAGCTACCAGCGCCCACTTCCTGGGCCACGGTGACTTTTGCAACGGCGCGGGTCGAGCCGCGCCAGGGTCGATGCTGCGATGCGG
>JANMVY010000485.1:0-3468 GCA_031393535.1 Actinomycetes bacterium
GATGAGGACATCTGCCTTGGTCGCCGCGAGCGTGGTGATCTGGTTCGTCACATCGGCGGTCGCCGGGTCGTGCTTCTCGACCTTGGTGAGCTTGATGTTCGATCCGTCGGTGTACTTCTTGAACCAGGTCTCGTAGTCGGCACCGAACGAGTTGTTCATCTCGAGCGCCACGACGTTCGCGCCGTTCGGGTAGGTCTTCTTCAGGTGATCGGCCCAGATCTTGGCCTCGACGTTGTAGGGGACGACCGCGCCCGAGACGGTCCATGGGTACTTGTCGACGTCGCCCCAGTCGGGTGCGCCGGTGGCGGGGTACAGGTGCGGGATGCACTTGAGGTTCAACGTTTCGCGCACCGCCAGGTTGTTCGGCGTGCCGAGGATTCCCGAGGTGACGAAGACCCCTTGCGAAATGAGGTCGTTGACGTTCTTGACCGTCTTCTCGGGCTCGTACGCATCGTCGAGCGCGACGAGCTTCAGCTTCTTTCCGTTGACCCCGTTGAGCTCGGCATTGGCGTAGTCGAAGTAGGCCTGCATGCCGGTGGTCAAGAGCGAGAACGTCGCGCTGGGCCCGGTCTTCGGCACGCTCTGACCGACGAGGATCTCGGTCGCGCTGACGCCCTGGTCGGGCTTGTAGTCGCTCGGGCAGTCCTTCTTGATGTCGATGCCGAGCGCGGCGAGGCCAGAGGGTGCCGCCGTGGTGGTGGTGGCGGCACCGCTGCCCGACGCCGAGCCTGACGCGGTGCCCGAACCTGATGCCGCGCCGGTGGCGGCCGGCTTGGTCGTGCTTGCGCTGTCGTCGCCGCAGGCCGCGGCGAGTAGGCCCAATGCGGCGAGCGCCGCGGCGAACTTCAGCCAACGTGTGTGTTTCACATTTCCCCCTGATTCATCTGCGTGGCGTTCGTGCTAGCTGTCACTACGTTCCTCGACAGTCTCGCGCACCGGCTGGCTCGACGCGTTGCGCTCGGACCTGGGCGCGATCTCGACGACCAGCGAGCGAATGCGTCGCACGAGACCCGCGACGCCTGACGGGTACAACGCGATGATGGCGATGAGGGCCAGACCGTACACCGCACCGGCGAGTGTTCCGTCGCCCCAGTTCTTCGCCCAGTCGGGCAGGAAGATGACGAGCAGCCCGCCGAGGAGCGAACCGGGGAGCGACGCGAGTCCGCCGATGACGACCCCGGTGAGCAGTTCGACCGAGCGATTGAGCGAGTACGCAGTACCCGTTGCGTTGGTGATGGTGAACATGTAGAGCGAGCCGGCGATACCCGCGTAGGCCGCGCTGATCCCGAACGCGAGAACCTTGTGACGGGCGAGGTCGACGCCGCTCACTTCGGCGCCGATCGCGTTGTCGCGCAGGGCGAGGAGTGCTCGACCGCTGCGACTTTGGATCATGTTGCGCGCCAGCAAGAACAAGACCGCGGCGAACGCGACGACCACCATGTACACCCAGATGTACCCGTCCTCACGAGCCTTCAGACCGGTCCAGCCGGGCGCGTTGAGGCGAATGCGGCGCACGGGGATGTTCTTGCCGTTCGAGCCACCGGTGATCGAATCGAGCTTGTTCACGAGGTTGGGGAAGATCACCGCGAGCCCGAGTGTGGCGAGCGCCAGGTAGAGGCCCTTCAACCGCAACGCCGGGATGCCCACCAGGATGCCGACCGCGAAGCAGATCGCCGCAGCGAGCGGAATGGTGGTGAAGTACGACCAGTCATGATCGGCGACCAGGATCGCAGTCGTGTAGGCACCGACTCCCATGAACGCGCTATGGCCCAGTGATAGCTGACCCGAGTACCCGGTGACGATGTTCAGCCCCAGGACCGCGACCGCGAACGCCGCGGCCTGGCTGAACAGGACAACTTTCGACTGCGAGAACGCCATAGGTACGGCCGCGATGGCCGCGAGCAGGAGCAGCCAGCCGATCACCTGATAGGCGCGGTGCGCGGGCGAACCGGTGCGCAGACAGATGGGCGCCGCCATCAGACGCGCTCGACCTTGTGGCTACCGAAGAACCCGTTCGGCCGGAACAGGAGCACCAAGAGGATCAAGGCGAGCGCGGTGCTCTGCGCGAGCGCGCCGCCGATGCGCGAGATGTAGCCGCCGGCCATGGTCTCGACCAATGCCACGACGAACCCGCCGATGATGGCACCGCCCAAGCTGTCGAACCCGCCGAGGGTGACCGCGGCGAACGCATAGATGAGCAAGGGCAACATGAGGTTCGCGTCGATCGTGCCCTGCCGGCTCGCGGCGATGATGCCCGCGAGGGCGCCGACCGCCGCGGCGAGCGCCCATCCGACCATGAGGGTGCGCCCCACACTGATACCCACGAACTGCGCCGACTCACGGTTCGACGAGACCGCGCGGAATGCGAGCCCGATCTTCGTCTTGCGCAGCATCAACATCAACAAGGCGAAGGCCGTGGCAATGGTGGCCCAGTACGAGACAGTGGCCCAGTAGAGCGTGGCGCCGCCGATATGGATTCCGCCGTCGCCCTTGGCTGGATAGGGAGAAACGAATCGGCGCGGTTCTCCGAACCAGATGTCGCGCGCAACCGAGTTGAGGATCAAGAACAGCCCCAGCGTGACGATCACCACCGAAAGCGGATTCTTTCTCTCCAACGGCCGAACCAACGTGCGCTCGATTGTCGCGCCGAACAGCGCGGCCGAAATCACCGCGACGATGACCGCGAACCACACCGGCCAGCCTTGCTCGCCGGCGAGCACGTAGCAGATGAAGGCGGCGAACATGGCCATCTCGCCCTGGGCGAAGTTTAGGTGCCCCGTGGACTTGTAGATGATCGCGAGCGCGAGGGCCATCGACGCGTAGATCGCACCATTTTCGAAAGCGTCGAAGAGTCGTTGGAGGAAGAGGGCCATGGCGTGTCCTAGAGACCCAGGTACGCGCGGCGTACGGTGTCGTCTGCGGCGAGCTCTGTCGCGGTACCGGCGACCCGGATCTCGCCGGCTTCGAGGACGTATCCGCGATGCGCGATGCCCAGGGCGAGATTGGCGTTCTGCTCGACGATGAGCATGGTGGTTCCCTCGTCGCGGTTCATCTGGGCGAGCCGATCGAACAGGCTGCGGATGACAAGCGGTGCCAACCCGAGCGACGGCTCGTCGAGCAGCAACACCTTCGGGCGGCTCATCAGCGCCCGCGCTACGGCGAGCATTTGCTGCTCCCCACCCGACAGCTGCCCCGCCGGTTGGTTGCGGCGTTGGCCGAGGACCGGGAAGGTCTCACACCACCGGTCGATGTCGGCTTGCACGCCGGCCCGATCGCGCCGGATGTATGCCCCGGCCTCGAGGTTGTCGGCGACGGACAGCTCGGGGAACGTTCCGCGACCCTGCGGCACATGGGCCACGCCGAGCCGGGTCACCTGCTCGGGGTGGCGACCGACGAGCTCCGTGCCGGCAAGGCGGATCGAACCCTTCGTGGCGACCGTGCCGCTTATGGCTCGCATCGTGGTGGTCT
>JANMVY010000510.1:0-7341 GCA_031393535.1 Actinomycetes bacterium
TGCTCCCGAAGCCCTACACCGACCCGCACCCGCCCATCTGGGTGGCGGCCGGCTCGCCGGGCACGTTCGAGAAGGCGGCGCGGCTCGGCATCGGAGTGCTGTGCTTCACGCTCGGCACCCCCGACACACTTGCGCCGCTGATCGAGATCTACAAGAAGAACATCGAGAAGGCCGAGCCCGTCGGCGGCTACGTGAACAACAACATCATGGTCACCGGCGACATGCTGTGCCTCGAGGACGGCGACCGTGCGCGGTTGCTGTACACCCAGAACCGCATGAGCTACCACACGGGCCTGGTGTTCAGGTACCTCGACTCCTTCGGCGTCCCCGAAGGCTTCCCGGTGTGGCCCGAGCTACCGCCCGATCCGACCGTTGCCGAGTTGAAGGCGGGCACCAACGCGGCCGCAAGCTGCGTGGGCAACCCCGACGAGATCGCGCGCACCGTGCAGAGCTTCATCGACATCGGGGCGGACCAACTGACGTTCTCGTCGACCGTGTGCGACTACGACATGGCCACCATCTACGAGTCGTACGAGCTTTTCGGCAAGGAGATCATCCCGAAGTTCGACCTCGACCCAATGCATTCGACCACACGCCAACGCGAGGCGCAGGTCGGCGCGTCGTACGGCACTCGCTGAGCGCTACCGGTTCAGCGACGCGGCGCGCCGAAGCTGGGCGGCTCGGCGAAGAACGGTTCGAAGACGAAGTCGAGCTCGAAGGTATGCCCGAGCGCAAGAATGCCGAAACCGAGCACGTCGGTGGTCACGAAGCACTGGACCCAACTGTTCGCAAAGGCCGGACGTTCGTCGCCACGAAACGCGGGCGAGGCCGCGAGCCGTGCGTCGATCTCCTCGTCGAGTCCCGGACGCGCGCGGTACTTGACAACCTGGGCACGTCCTTCGAGCGCGCCCCCAGTCGCAGTGTCACGTTCGATCGCAAGCAGCGCCTCCTCGAGGGCGCCGAAGGACCCATACCGGATACCGATGTGCGAGATCGACTCGGGTGCAGCAGTGGTCTTCGTGCGATACGAGGCGACAAGCGCGGCGTTGCGGTCCGTCGAGGTGAGCGCGGCACGGATCGCCTGCTCGATCGCGAGCTGCTCGTCGCTCACCCGGGACAAGAAGAAGATGTTGTCCGCGTAGTTCGCCTCGGCCTGATCGACGAGCACGGTACAGAAGCCGTCGCGTCCCGGGTCGGGGCCGTTGTCGACAAGGGTGCAGCCCATCAGCTCGAGTAGACGTCGGGCCGGTTGCTCGTCACCCGGCAGGTAGTGCAGGGCGAGATGACCGAAAACTCGTTCGTGCATCAGATTCTCCATCTTCTCTGTCCTTTCGCGGGCGCGGCCGAGATCAACGCCCGAGCAATTCGGCCAGGTTCGGCACCAGTTCGGCCGCGGTGTAGTTCCCCAACGCAACGCGCTGCAGAGTGCGGCGCGCCGAGCGGTCGAAGGCCGGACGACCATGGTGCAGCGCGATGTTGTCCCACAGCAGGAGGTCACCTACCCGCCATTGATGGGTAAGGCAATTCTGATCGGCATAGAGCACCGCGAACAACGCGTCGAGCGTTGCCTCACTCTCGACTTCGTCGAACCCGAGCACCCGATCGGTGTGCATCTGGTTCGCGTAGAGCACCTGCGCTCCGGTCCGCGGGTGACGACCGATGACCGAGTGATCGGCGCGAGGCATGCCGAGCCGCATCTGGTGCTCGCGAATGCGCTGATCGTCGGGCCATCCGAAGTCGTAGATGTTGCGCACCTGCGCATCGGTGAGGCGACGCCTCAGATCGTCGCTGAGCAAGTCGACTGCGCGCACCGCATTCGCGAACACGGTCGGCGCGCCGCCATCGGGTATCTCGAGCGCGTAAAGCGAGATGGCAAGGGTCGGCTCGCGCGCGAACGCGAAGTCGGAATGAAATCGCAACGCTCCCTCGCGCACGATGCCGTCAGGCCGCGCGTTCGAGATGTAGCTCCACAGCTCACGCTCAGGGCAAAGTGGCCCGAAACGCCCGACGAACGCAACTTGCTGCATCGGCTCGAGCTGCTGCGCGCGGAACAACAACAGGTGACGCGCATCGAGCGCGTCGCGCAAGGCGTCGATGTGCTCGGCGGTGACAGGATCACGTACATCGAGGTCGTGGACCTCGACTCCGATCGCCGCTGACAGGTCGGTGATTTGCATGATTCGCGTCGCGCCCGCTTGTGCTCAGTCGAAACGCACGGGCAGCTTGTTGGGCCCGCGTAGAAGTTGGATGAACGCGCCGGTCACCCGCACATCGCCGTCGTCGACGAGGCGAAGACGTGGGAGCCGCTCGAACAGCACTCGAAGCGCTATGGCCAACTCCGCGCGTGCAAGATGCACGCCGAGACAGAAGTGCACGCCGAACCCGAACGTGAGCGTGTTCGGGATGACCCGATCGATGTCAAAACGGTCGGGATCATCGAAAACCGCAGGGTCGCGGTTCGCGGCGCCGATGCCGAACAGCAGGTGGGTACCCGCGGGGATCGCCGTACCGTGCCACATGATGTCGGCCCGGTTCCGACGTGGTAGCAGGGGGACTGGTGGGTTCCACCGCACGCCTTCCTCGGCGGCGGCCGCGGCGCGGCCCGCTGGATCGGCCACGATCTTCGCCAGCTCACTGGGGTGGGTCAACAGACCGAGGATCGTGCTCCCGAGGCCGAGATAGGTCGTGTCGGCGCCCGCCGGGAACAAGAGCTTCAAGAAGGCGAAGATCTCGGTGTCGGTCAGCTTGGTTCCGTCGACCTCTTCGATCGCGAGCTTCGACAACAGATCGTCGCGGGGGCTGTGGCGCCGGTTGTCGAGGTAGGGCTTCACGTACTGCTCGAACTCCCTCGAACACCGCATCGCGAAGCTGTGGCTACGTTGGATGTCAAGCATGCCGAGCGCCCAGCGCGTGACGTCGTCCTCATCGGTCTGGGGCAACCCCAGCATCGCGAGGATCACCTTGGCCGGGTAGCGGTGCGTGAACTCCGAGACGAGGTCGGCCTCGCCGCGCGACTCGAACCGGTCGATGAGCTCGTGGGCGACGGGCTCCAGGAGGGGGCCGATGATGCCGGGCATCAACCGCTGGCGAAAGCCGGGCGAAACCAACGCACGGTTGACCTTGTGCTCGTGTCCCTCCATGCATTGGATGTTGCGACCCATGACGTCGGTGACCACGTTTGCGTAGAACTCCGCCGAGGGAAACGCTGCTTCGTCCTTGAAGGCTGCGTTGACCAACTCGAAGCTGGTGAACAAAACCGCCTTCTCGCCGAAGCACCGCACCCA
The DNA here is from genome assembly GCA_031393535.1 of Actinomycetes bacterium. Classification (GTDB taxonomy): domain Bacteria; phylum Actinomycetota; class Acidimicrobiia; order Acidimicrobiales; family WLNW01; genus WLNW01. Next base: position 3,285 of record JANMVY010000510.1, read on the forward strand.
GGCGGCCGGCGCGCGCTCGCGCAACGCGGCCAACCGACCATGGAAGTCGTCGAGCTCGTCGAGTGCGTAGTCGACGTCATCGTCGAGCACCTCGGGAAAGGTCATTGCCACGGTTTCCCCCTTGTCCCCAGGTCGAGATCATGCCACGTGCCGTCGGTCGGAGTACGCAGACCGCGACGAGCACGGGCCCGCCGTAGCGCCGTTTCTTGCGCGGTTCGCCCCCGTTCGTTGCGCGGTCCGCCCCCCGTTCGTTGCGCGGTCCGCCCCCTGTTCGTTGCGCGGTATGCCCCCTGTGCGGGGGACCAACGCGCAACAAACAGCGGTGACGGCGTCAGTCGGCGGAGCAACACACCTCGAACACGTTGCGCGCAGCACCCCCGCCGAGGTCGAGGATGATCATGCGGGGATGGTCCGCTCGCTCGTCGATCTCGAGCACTGCCACGGCGCCGAACGCAACGCCGTAGAACGCGACGTACCGATCGAGGTCGGGTGTGGTCGCGACATGATTGAAACCGGTGGCGTGGGGCACGATGGTCCTCCGTCGCCGTGAGCGCGGCCTGAGCCATACCTGCGACCGATCAGCGATCACGGAGGTACCCGGGGTAGCGCGCCGGCGGGTCCGGGTGGCCGGGCTGCCAGCCGGCATAGAGCGCCGCGCCGTCGAGCGTGCGCACTGGGCGGCCCAGCTCTTCGAGGAGTGGCACGCTGTAGGTGATGCGGCTCGTGAGGTGCCGTGGATCGCAGGTGCACAGCGCGAGCGCGGCCTCGACCATCGTCTCCATCGGCTCCCATCCCCCGGGCGGGTTCGCCACGACCGTCGAGGACAGCGGGGTCCACACCGGGCCGGTCGGGGCCACGGTGTTGACCGCGATGTTGTGGGCGGCCAATTCCTGCGCGGCGCCGGTGACAACGCGATCGAGGAACGCCTTCGTACCGCCGTAGGCACATGCGCCACCCATCGCCGACGGTGGTGTAGCCAGCGGTGAGGGACGCGGTGCCGCCTGCACCGACGACACCGCGAGCAACCATCCGGCACCGCGCGTGCGCATTCCGGGCACGAGCGCTCGGGCCAGATCCCAGAACGCCCAGACGTTCACGTCGACCGCTCGTTGGAAGAACTCGCGGCTGAGGTCCGCGAACGCGATCGGCGGTTCGCCACCGCCGAACTCGCGTGGCGCGGCGGCGGCGTGCACGAGCACGTCCGCGTCGATACCACACGCATCGCGGACCGCCGCCGCGATGCCGCGCTTGTCGAACGCCGGGTCGGCGATGTCGGCCCGGATCACGACTGGTTCGCGTCCGCCTGCGTCTCGTATCAATTCGACGGTTTCGTCGAGGGAGCTCGCCAGGTTCGTGCTGCGATTGTCACCTCGACCCACGATGGCGACGTGTGCTCCCTCGGCGGCGAGACGCACCGCGATCGCTTGGCCGATGCCCCGGCTCGCGCCGGTGACCACGGCAACTCGCCCTACTGCGCTGCGCGGCATGCTGCGCCTCCTGTGTCGAACGCCGACGACCGTAGTTCCGCCGACGTCGTGGCGTGGTGAACATGCGAAACCCGACCGCGGGGCGGCCGCACCGGTCGTGTTCTCAGTAGGAGCGCGGCAAGCCCAAAACGTGCTCCGCGATGTAGTTGAGGATCATCTCCTGGGAGATCGGCGCGATCTTCATAAGCCGTGACTCGGTCCAAAAGCGTTCGATGTCGTACTCCCGTGCGTACCCGAACCCGCCGAACGTCTGCATGGCGCGGTCGGCCGCGAAGTGACCGGCGTCCGCGGCGAGAAACTTCGCGGTGTTCGCGTGTTCGCCGCACGGAAGGCCACTGTCGTAGCGCCACGCTGCCTCGCGGACGACCAGCTCGGCTGCGTGCAGGCGCATCGACGCCTCGGCCAACGGGAACGCGATGCCTTGGTTCTTGCCGATCGGGCGCCCGAACACGTGCCGCTCGTTGGCATAGGCGACTGCTCGTGCGATCGATACCTTGCCGATGCCGAGCGCCTCGGCCGCGACGAGTATCCGTTCGGGGTTGAGTCCGTCGAGCAGATATGTGAAGCCTTTGCCTTCGTCGCCGACGCGATCGTCGATCGACACGGGAAGGTCGCTGTAGCGCACTTCGCAGGACGCGACAGCATTGCGACCGACCTTGGGGATCGCGACGATGTCGACCTCGGGTCGTTGCAGATCGGCGAGCAGCAAGGTCATGCCGTCGGTGCGCTTCGCGCATTCGTCCAGTGGAGTGGTGCGCACGAGCAACAGCACCTTCTCGCAGTCCTGGGCCTTGGTGGTCCACACCTTCTGGCCGCGAACGACGTAGGTGTCACCTTCGAGGCGCGCACGAGTCGTGATCGACGCAGTGTCGGTACCCGAGTCGGGTTCGGTGACACCGAACGCGATGTGCAACTGGCCGCTCGCGACGCGAGGCAGGTACTTGGCCTTCATGGCCGCGCTGGCGTACTTCACCACCGGGTTCATGCCGAACACCGACAAGTGCATCGCGCTGCACCCGTTCATCGCCGCCCCCGAAGCCGCAACCTCCTCGAGCACGATCGACGCCTCGATGATGCCGCGCCCGCCGCCGCCGTACTGCTCGGGGATCGCGATGCCGACCCATCCCCCATCAGCCATGGCCCGGTAGAAGTCCCAAGGGAAGCGGTGCTCGGCGTCGCAGCGACGCCAGTACGAATCGTCGAAATCACGGCACGCGCGCCGTACCCCGTCGCGGATCGCCTCGTGGTCGTCATCGATCGAGAACTGCACGGCCTTCTCCTCGCACGGTCACGGCTCGACCAATCTGCTCTTTTGTACTTTGCCCATCGCGTTGCGCGGCAACGTGTCGAGCACGTGCACGCGTCGTGGGCGCTTGTGCACCGACAACCGCTCGGCCACGAACGTGACCAAGTCGACCTCACCGAGCCCGTCGCCGACCACGAAGGCGACGATGCGTTGACCGAGGTCCGCGTCCGCGACACCGATCACCGCCGCCTCGCGCACCGCGGGGTGGGCGAGGAGCGCGCTCTCGACCTCACCCGCACCGACCCGATAGCCACCGGTCTTCAACAGATCGGTCGACTCACGCCCGACTATGCGATGGAAGCCGTCGTGCCCGATGGTGGCCGCGTCGCGCGTGCGGAACCAGCCATCGTCGGTGAACGAGCGCTCAGTCACGTCGGCCTGGTTGCGGTAGCCGTCGAACAAGGTGGGCGTGCGCACCTCGAGCGCACCGATCGCCTCGCGGTCAGGTGCGAGCACCGAACCGTCGTCGGCGACCACGCGCGTTTCGACGCCGGGCAACGCGGTGCCTACCGAACCGGGTCGGCGCTCGCCATCGGCGCGTGTGCTGAGCGTGATGAGGGTCTCGGTCATGCCGTACCGCTCGACCGGGCGCTGCCCGCACAGCGATTCGATGCCGGCGAAGACCGGCTCGGGCAGCGCGGCGCTGCCCGACACCAAGAGGCGCGCACCTCGCAGCCCACGTGCCGCGTCGGGCTCGGCCACGATGCGCGACCACACCGTCGGTACGCCGAAGTACAACGACCCGTGCGCCCCGGCGTACGCGCTCGGTGTCGGTCGGCCGGTGTGCACGAGCGACGACCCGGTGCGCAACGCACCGAGCACGCCGAGGATCAGTCCGTGCACGTGAAACAGCGGCAACCCGTGCACGAGCGTGTCATCGGCATTCCACGCCCACGCATCAGCCAGTGCGTCGAGATCGGCTGCGATGGCCCGACGCGACAACAACACGCCCTTCGGCGCTCCGCTGGTGCCCGAGGTGTACATCACCATGGCGACCGCGTCGTCGTCGGGCACAGCGCGCGGACTTTCGCTGCTCGCCGCGTTCACGTTGGCCAACGCGACGGTGGGGATCGTGACATCGTCCCAGTCGTGCGCCCCGACGAAGCACACCGCCCCCGAGTCGCGCACGATGTGGGCCCGTTCGCCGTGTCCGGCATCGGCGGGCACCGGTACCACCGCAACGCCCGCCATGAGCGCGGCGACCACGGCCACGATCGTGTCGAGCGTGGCCGTGGCGGCCACTGCGACCGCGGGTGCTCCGCCG
>JANMVY010000546.1:0-3060 GCA_031393535.1 Actinomycetes bacterium
CGGCCGTCTGGTCGCTGAACGCGGGGGTGACGGCGGCGATCGGTGCCGGCGCCGCGACCATGGGTGCGGCCACCATGACGGGCGGCTCGACCACCGGGGCGGGGGGTGGGGGCGGCGGCAACTCGGCCGCCGGCGGCGGGGTGGGCGCGGTCGACGGGACCGCGGCGGTGACGGCGGCCGGCTGACTGAACGAGAGCCGTACGACCTCGTTGGTGAGGCGGTCGATCTCGAGGTTCAGCTCGTCGACCTGCCGCGCCACATCCATCAGGTACGCGTCGACTTCGGCGGGGTCGTAGCCTCGCCGCGCCTTGGCCGAGAAGGTCTTGGCGATGATCTCACGCGCTGTGAGACGTCCTGCCGGGCTGTTCATCATGGCTGGCCTTCCTTCCCGGCACGGATATCGGGGGATCCGTGATCGGACGCTGTCATTCTGGCCGACAGTTCGTCCAGATGCCAGACGGCAGGCGAACTTCGAGACCGAAATGGCGTGAAATAGGCTGATGGGCCTAGACGAAGCCGGGCGAAAGAGGTACGGACGACCGTCAGGGCAAGAAAAGCATCGGGTCCTTGGCGACGGCACCGACGCGGACCTCGAAGTGCAAATGCGGCCCGGTCGCCCAGCCGGTGGCGCCGACCAACGCGATCACCTCGCCCTTCTTCACCGTGTCGCCCGGGTTCACGAGCACTCTTGACAGGTGTGCGTAGAGCGTGCTCACGCCGTTTCCATTGTCGAGGATGGTGACGTTGCCATAGCCGGTCATCGTGCCCGAGTAGAGGACGCGGCCTTCTTTGGCCGCCCAGACCGCGTCGCCCAACTTGGCGGTGATGTCGAGGCCGTTGTGCGGCCGGACCTCCCGGAATATGGGGTGCAGCCGCAGGCCGAAGCCCGAGCCGAACGGACCCTTCGCTGGGGTGATGAATCCCTTCAGCGACGCCGCAGCGGCGGTCGCGTCGGTCACCTTCAACAATTCGAGCTGCCGCTTCTGGATGACCAGAGTCAGCTCGGCTTCGTCCTTTTCGAGCTGGTCCTCGTTCACCCGCCAGCTCGCCAGCCGGCGGAGCAGCTCGGCGCGGGCGGTGATCTGCGACGCGAGCGTCGATTGCAACTCGCCGAGCTCGTCGGCGAGCGCTTGGCGAAGGCGGTCGGTCTCCGCGAGCGCATCGAGCGCGCCGGCCACCGCATGGTCGCGATCGACGCGGGCAGCCCGCAAGCCGCTCACCAGATCGCGTTGCGATCCGTGCAGGAAGTCGAGTGCAGCCTCCTTGCGCATCGCCTCTTGCGCGTCCACCGAACGGAAGACGAGCAGAGGTGTGTTTGCGGTCTCGCCGACATAGCGGTCGACCAGTACCCCCTGCACCTTGGCGTTGGCCACGTCGAGGTCGCGGTTCGCGGCGGCAAGGTCGGCTTCGCGGGCGACCAGTTGGGCGTGGGCATCGGCCAACCGCCGCCGACCATCTTCGATCTTCGCCTGCTGGCTCACGACTGCGGCCTCGATGTCAGCGACCGCCTTCGCGACGTCGTTGTCCTCCGCGGTGAGCAGATTGATCTGGCGGGCGGCCTGGAGCTGCGCGTTCCGCGCGTCCTCGCGCTTTTGGCGGGCCTGCTTGATGGAATCGTCGGCCGAAGCCGGTACGACGAGACTGCACGCGAGCGCGCTCACCGATGTCGCGAGCAGGGCCCGCCGCAAACGGCGAGAGAACTGGGTCACGTCGGTCTCCCTGACCGGGCGCCCGCACGAACGCCCGAGGCTCGAGGACTGACGCCGGGGCATCGGTCCGGTGGCTCGGGTACGACTCGCGCCGCACCCACGGATAGCCCACCCGCGGCCCGAAGTCATGGTACCAGCCGGGTCGGCGACCGCCCGGTACCTGCGAATCGCGCACCTGCCCAGGCCAGGGTGGTCCGCGGTGCGATGATGCGCCGCAATGGACGAGCGACGAAGGCGCCCGACCGGCGACGATCCCAGTGCATCGTCAGCGGCACCCGTGCGTCGCGCCCCGCGCCCTGCGCCCCGCGACCCGATGGCACCCGTGCGTCGCGACCCGCGTCCTGCGCCCCGCGACCCTATGGCGAATAGGCCGAGTCCGCCGCGACCAGACACCTGTTCGGGCGAGATCTCGTCGCCCATTTCGCCCGACGGGCCCGGCGGCGAAGCCGAAGGCCCTCCCCCTCCCCGACGGCTGCGTCGGCGACTTGTGCGGTTGGTGGTCGCGGTGGCGGCTCTGGGGATCGTTCTCGTCGCGGCCGCCATCGGATACGCGTGGCGGACGTACAGCAAGATCGAGCGAATCCCCGTGGCTTCGGTGCTGACGCCCGAGTCCGGCGCGGAGTCGAACTATCTCATCGTCGGCACCGATTCGCGCGAAGGCCTCGGTGCCGATCTTGTCAACAAGGAAGTGATCGAGGGCGACGGCGTCGCCGGCGCACGATCCGACACCCTTGTGATCATGCGCGTTGGCAAGGACGGCAACCGCATGTTGCCGATCCCCCGAGACCTGTGGCTGCCGATCGTCGACACGAAGAGCAATCAGCGCATCAACACCGCGATCCAAGGGGGGCCGTCCCGGCTCATCCGCACCGTGGAACAGTCGCTGAACCTGCCGGTGCACCACTACGTCCAGATCGACTTCGCCGGGTTCCTCGACCTGGTCGACGCGGTGGGTGGGGTGACGATCGAGTTCGATGCGCCGGCATTCGACGACAAGTCGGGGCTCGCGATCTCGGCGGCCGGACCGCACAAGCTCGACAAGGACATGGCGCTCGCATACGTCCGCTCACGGGCGTACACGCGCGTCGTCAACGGGAAACGGGTGCTCGACCCGACGGCGGATCTCGGGCGCATCGAGCGCCAGCAGACGTTTCTTCGCGCCGTGATGAGCGAGGTCGGCTCGACCCGCAACCCGTTGACCCTCGCGCGGATCGGTGATGCGGTCGCATCGAACATGAAGATCGACGACGCGCTCGGCTTTCGTGACTCGCTCGGTCTCGCTCGCAAGCTCGCGGGCCTCAGCCCTGAGACCGTCGATCTCCCAGTGGTCCCGACCCGTACGAAGGGGGGC
>JANMVY010000547.1:0-8867 GCA_031393535.1 Actinomycetes bacterium
GACCGCGGGGTGCTGGATGAGCGCTCCTTCGATCTCGGCCGGGTAGATGTTGACCCCACCCACGATGATCATGTCGTTGCTGCGATCGTTGAGGAAGAGAAAACCGGCGTCGTTGAAGTAGCCGACATCACCGACGGTCCAAAAGCCGCTGTCCTTCAGACGGCTCTTCGATGTCTTCGCTTCGTCCTTGTAGTACTCGAACTGGTTGCCACCCATGCGCATGTAGATCGTGCCGGACTCGAACGGTGGGAGCGTGTCGCCGTCGTCGTTGACCACGACCACCTCGCTGTTCGGCCACGGCTTGCCCACCGTGCCCGGGTAGGTCATCCACTCCTGTGCGCTCACCCAGGTGCCGCCGCCTTCGGTGGCCGCGTAGTACTCCCAGATCGCGTTGCCCCACCACTCGATCATGCGACGCTTCGTCTCGACCGGGCAGGGCGCGGCGGCATGCACCATCGAGCGCAACGACGACACGTCGTACTTCATTCGCACGTCGTCGGGCAGTTGCAACATGCGATTGAACATGGTGGGCACCATGTGGCTCTGCGTGACGCGATACTTCTCATACCGTTCGAGCGCGTCCTCCGCGGTCCAACGGTCCATCAACACGACCGAGTGACCGATCTGCAGCGACGTGGTGGTCCAGTTGTTGACGGCGGTGTGATAGAGCGGCGCCTGCGTGATGTGCACGTTGTCGTCGTGGGGTCGGCAGTCGAACAACATGAACAGACCGCCAGACGCAGCGCCCATCTGATCGGGGCCGATATCGGGCAGCGCACGCCGAACGCCCTTGGGCCGCCCAGTGGTGCCCGAGGTGTAGAACATGTACGCGCCGGTCGCGAGCTCGCCCGGGCGCTCGGAGGATTGTCCGTCGACGAGGTGCGAGAACGGCTGGAACCCGTCGACGGCACCCACGCTGAACCGGTGCGAGGCCGGCACGTTCACCTCGGGTACGACACGCAGTGCCTCACCGGCGAATCGCTCGTCGACCACCAGCACCTTCGTCTCGCTGTCGTTGACGATGTACGCGATCTCGGGTCCGACGAGATGCCAGTTGACCGGCGTGAAATAGAACCCGCCCTGAAAGCACGCGAGTGTCATCGCGACTTGTTGGATGCCGTTCGGCAACACCGTGGTGACCTGGTCGCCGCGGCGTAGGCCGCGGGCACGAAGACCGTGCACGATCTGATTCGTGAGCGCGTACAGATCGCCATACGTGTACTCGTCGTATTCGGGGGTGACGACGGCCAGATGCCCCGGATCGGCCTCGGCGATCTTCCAGAAGCCCATTGCGTCGGTGTCGGCCATCACGTCTCCTCGAAGAATCGGGCATCGCAAACAACGCACCGTACCGAACCCGGACGTGGGTCGGGAAAGCGCGGCCGACAAGATTCGACTCATCAGGCCTGATGGCACCGGTCCGTTTGTAGTAGAGAATGGTCCGTAACTCTCACCGGAAGGTGGCGCCGTGGCCCGCTCCGATATCGATCAGACCCTTGCCGGGATTCCGATCTTCTCCGAATGCACCCGCAAAGAGCTGAAGGCGATCTCGAGACTCGTGACACCCGTCAGCATCAGCGAAGGCAAGGTGCTGGTGCGCGAAGGCGAGCCGGGCCGTGAGTTCATGATCATCGTCGAGGGTTCCGCCACCGTGCGGCGCAACGGACGCAAGATCGCGTCGCTCGGCCCCGGCGACTTCTTCGGCGAACTCGCAGTGCTCGCAGGCGTGCCCCGCACTGCCACGGTTACCGCGGACACCAAGATGGTCGTCGAGGCGATGAACCGCCAGGAGTTCTCGTCGCTGCTCGACGAGAGCCCCGCGATGGCGAAGAAGATCCTCATGGGCGCGGTCAAGCGCCTCTACGCGAACGATCAGAAATCGCTGCACTGAACCCAATCGCGGGCGTCACCAACCGGGCGGCAGGTTGGTGAAATCGGGCGTCCGTTTCTCGGCGAACGCCTGGAGCGCCTCCTTGTTCGCCGGACCCGCCATGAGCTTTGCGAACGCCGTGTTCTCGCGCGCTCGCGCCGCTGCCAGCTCCGCGCGATAGGGGGCGTTCATGGCGGCCTTCGACTCGACGAGCGAACTGATGGGCTTGCGCGCGAGGTGCTTCGCGTGGCGCATCGTGGTGTCGAGTAGCTCATCAGGCTCGCACACTTTCCACACGAGGCCCATCTCCCGGCATTCGTGCGCGCCCAGCCATTCGCTCGACAGCAGCGCCCATGTCGCGTTCTGGCGCCCGAGCAGCATCGGGAAGGTATAGCTCGACGCGGCCTCAGGCGCGACCGCAAGGTCGGTGAACGGACATTTCAATTTCGCCGTCGAGGACATGAAGACGAGGTCGACGAGCGCGAGCATCGTGGCCCCCACGCCCAAGCCGATACCGTTCACCGCGCACAGGAGCGGTTTGGGGAAGTCGACCAGCGTGTCGATCATGCCGCCGAAACCGTAGGCGCCGGGCACGAACGCCGGATCGGTACCCCGCGCCGCCATCTCGAGCAGATCGGTACCGGCGGAGAACGCTCGTCCGGCACCGGTGATGACGACCGCTGCGATGGTGTTGTCGACGGCCGCATCGCGGAGCGCGATGGTGGTCGCGTCGTACAACGCCTCGTTGAACGCATTGAGCGCGTCGGGTCGGTCGAGTGTGAGCACTCGCACCCGATCGGTGTCTTCGATTCGGAGCATTCGCCGACGCTACCCGGTCACCCCCATCCGATATGGTCCTCGGCCATGGTGATCCACGCGTCCCGCATCTTCCACGTCAACGCGAACTGCACCGATCTGGCACGGTCTCTGGTGTTCTACCGCGATCTGCTCGGGCTGATGCAGAACACCCATCCGATGCCGAACATCCTTCAACGCGGCGATGCTTTCGGTCTCGATCAGGTCATGTGGGATGCGTGGATGTTGCAGAGCGACCTCGGCAACGACGGGCTCTCGCTCGATCTGCTCGAGTGGAAGGTGCCGACCCCGGCTGGTGCACCGCCGCGAGCCATCAACGAGACCGGGTTTCACCACCTCACCTTCGCCGTGCCCGACCTCGGCGCGTGCGTCGAGCGCCTCCGCGCCGCGGGCGTGACCATCGTGGGTGGCCCGGTCGAGATGGACCTCGGCAACGGCTCGAGCATCAAAATGGCCATGGTCGAAGATCCCGACGGCATCCCCGTGCAACTCATCGGCGGACGCGACACACGCATCTCTCACGTGGTGGTGAACACGCGCGATCTCGACGCATCGGTCGCGTATTACCGCGACGTGATGGGTCTCGAGGTACTGCGCGTGGTGGGCGCGGTACCTCAATCAGGTGCGTTGTACGGGCTCGACGTCACCGTCGAAAGTCGTTCCGCCATGTTGCGCGACCGCGGTTCGAAGTTCATGGTGGAGCTGATCGAGTGGCTCGACCCGTTGCCCGCGCCGGGTACCGAGCGGGTACGTCGTGCGAACGATGTGGGCTTGTTCCGCATGGCCTGGTCGACCACCGACTGCCATGGCGACGAGGCGATCGTGCGCGCCGCGGGTTCGGTGCCGTTCGCGCCCACGGGGACGTTGTCCGTCGGCGACCACCTGCCGTTGTTGTACGTGTTGTTCTGGCCTGGCCCCAACGGCGAGTGTCTCGAGCTCATCGAAACCGGCGCCCCGCGCCCCGAATCCTCCTGCTGAACCCGATCGTGACCCGACCGCGGTTTTGGCTAGCGCGGTTTCAGCGATTGCTCGCGGTCATGCCGCCGTCGACGGGGACGATCGCACCGTTCAGATAGGACGACGCCGGGAGCACCAGCGACAACACGATGTGTGCGACCTCGTCGGGTTCGCCGTAGCGCCCGACGGGTATACGCCGTCGGGCGAAGGCCTCCTTCGACTCGCCAGGAATCGCCGCGGTCATCGCCGTGTTGATCGGGCCGGGACAGATGCAGTTCGCAGTGACGCCGCGTCGGCCGAGGTCGACCGCCAGCGAGCGCGTGAACCCGACCAGGCCGGTCTTCGACGCGGTGTAGGGCGACGTGCCCCGCGTGGCGCCGAGCCCTTCGGTCGAGGCGATGTTCACAATGCGGCCATCGCCGTTGCGCAACAGGTCGGCGAGACACGCGCGCACGAACCGCATCGGTGCATCGAGGTTCACCGCGAACGTGTGCCGCCATACGGATTCGTAGTCGGCTTGGTCGAGCGACGCGCCCGATGGCACGCCGGCATTGTTCACGAGAATGTCGATCGGGCCGAGCTCGTTGCGAGCCGCGGCGACCCCGCGCTCGATCGCCTCGGGATCGGCGACATCGGCCAGGTATCCCGCGGCCGTGCCCCCCGACGTCGCGATCGCCGCCACCGCCTCGGCGAGGCCGTCGACCGATCGGTCGAACAGCGCGACGCGTGCGCCCTCGGCCGCGAAAAGCGCGGCGACGGCCCGCCCCATGCCGTTCGCCGCGCCTGTGACGAGCGCGACACGTCCGGCGATGGATCGCGACCGGACCCGGGTGGTCATCGGAGCTTCTGCACGACCGTGGCGGTAACTGCGCTGCCGTCAGCGAGCAGCCCGCCCAGTGCGTGGTGGATCTTGGCCAAGGCGGGGCTCGCCATGTGCGTGTCCATCGCCGACTGGTCGGTGTAGTGCTCCCAGAAATAGAGCACGTCGGGCTCGTCTCCCTGGGCGAGCGTGTAGGACAGGGTCCCCTGCTCCGTCGCGGCCTGTTCGAACATCGGGCCGAACACGGCCTTCAACTCGTCGAGCTTGCCCGGTTGGGCCTTCATCGTTGCGAACATGACGCGTTCGGACATGGGGTGCACCTCGTTCTGTCGTGGCTGGTCGGGCATTCTCGCAAACGGCGGCCACCTATGCTGGATCGCCATGGATGCACCGCCCGATGACGCTCACCGTGGCATCGACCGTACCAACGTCGATTCGTGGCTGCTGGCCGCGGTGCACGGCGCCATCGCCCCCTTTCGTTACGACCTCATCGCGGCAGGCGGGTCGAACCTCACGTTCCGGGTCACCGATGGGGCAGGCAACGTGTGGGCGCTGCGCCGCCCACCAGTCGGTCACGCGTTGCCGACGGCGCACGACATGCACCGCGAGTGGCGGATCATGGCCGCGCTCGCCCCGACACGCGTGCCCGTGCCGACCTGTCTCGCGTATTGCGCCGATCTCGCGGTCAATGGCGCACCGTTCTACGTCATGTCGTTCGTCGAAGGCCTCATCTTGCGCGACCGCGCGTCGGTGGCCGGGCTTACGGCCGAGGCCGCGGAAATCGCCACGGAGTCGCTCATCGACGTCCAGATCGCATTTCACACCGTCGACCTCGACGCGATTGGCCTCGGCGATCTGGCCAAACGCGGCGACTACGTCGGGCGACAACTCAATCGGTGGCGCACGCAGGTCGAACGGGCGAACGTACGTGAGCTGCCCCTGCTCGTCGAACTGCACGAGCGACTGGTCGCGGCCAAGCCCGACGAGCGTGCAGCACCGGGGCTCGCGCACGGCGACTACCGCTTCGACAACACGATCCTCGGGCCCGACCACAAGGTGGCCGCAGTTCTCGACTGGGAGCTGTGCACCATTGGCGACCCGATCGCCGATTTCGCGTGGTCCATCCAGTATTGGGCCGACCCCGGCGACGCCATGAGCTTCCTCGCCGATCCGCCAACCCTCGAGCCGGTCTTCGCGCGGAGCGGGGAAATCGTCCGCCGGTACGCAGCCCGTTCGGGTTTCGACCTGTCGAATCTGCCGTACTACAAGGTGTTCAGCTGGTGGAAGCAGGCGTGCATCGTCGAAGGCGCGTTTGCGCGCCGTCTCGCCGGAGCCACCGGCGGCATGGGGTCCACCGGCGACCCAGCCGACATCGGGCGTCGCGTCGACCGCATGCTCGACCACGCAGCCGAGCTCGCAACCGGCGTCGTCTGAGCGAGATGATCCGCAACTCATGACCCGCCCGTGCGTGGTGCTCGACTGCGATCCCGGCCTCGACGACGCGATCGCGATCCTCGTGGCTGCCCGCTACACCGAACTCGTCGCGATCACCACCGTCAACGGCAACGTCTCCCTCGACAAGACCACGCGCAACGCGCTCGTCGTCACCCAGATCGCCGGTCTCGACGTGCCGGTGCACCGTGGCAGCGCCGAGCCTCTCGTGCCTCACGTGCTCGACGCGTCCCATGTGCACGGCGACACCGGCCTCGGCGACGGCATCGGCATCGAGCTCACACGCAAGGTCGCGAGCGACGACGGTGTCGGCTACCTCGTCGAGCTCGTACGCGAACGCGACGACATCCACCTGGTCGCGGTCGGACCGCTGACGAATGTCGCGCTGGCGATACGGCGCGACCCGACCTTCGCGACCCGTTTGCGCAGCCTCACGATCATGGGGGGATCCGCGGCCGGCGGCAACGTCACCGCGGCGGCCGAGTTCAACATCTACGTCGATCCCGAAGCGGCGGCGATCGTGTTTGGTTGCGGCATAGTCGTGCGCACAATTCCGCTCGACCTCACACATCAGGTGATCGCGCGCGCGGAGCACATCGGGCAGCTGCGCGCCGCGGCCACTCCCACGGCGAGCTTCGTGGCCGACCTGCTGGCGCACTACGACCGCATCGCGCCCAGCGCCCGCGTGCCCGCGCTCGGCGCGCTGCACGACCCGTGCGCGGTGCTCGCCGTCACGAACCCCGAGCTGTTCGGGCTCAGGCCGCGACTGGTCGACATCGAGCTCGACGGCCGCCACACCCGAGGCATGACGGTCGTCGACGCTCGTCCGAGCGTCGAGCCCCACCGGCAGAACGCGCGGTTCGGATACAGCGTCGACGCCGCACGCGTGTTGCGCATGATCATCGACGCGTCGATCGACCCGAGAGCGACAACGTGACCCGTCTCGCGGTCGTCGACCGATCGCGTCTGCGTGTCGTCGACGTCGAGCGCCGCAAGACCGTCGACATCAGCGCGCTCGCCGACAGCCGCCTCGCGAATCGTCAGCCGGCGTGGAGCCCCGACGGTGCCCGGCTCGCATGGTCCGCGTTCGATCGTCGCCAAGCCGATTCGCCCGCCACGCTCGCGCTCGCCACACCCGAGGGCACCTGGCGGGTCGATCACCCAGCAGTGTTCGTACCGTTCTACCTGGCGTGGCGACCTGATGGTCAGGCTGTCGCCGCGCTCGCCGAAGGTCCGATCGGGCTCGAGCTCACCGTCACCGATGCACCGACCGGCGACTGCGAGATCATCCACCGGGGGGCGCCGCTGTACTTCGCGTGGTCACCCGACGGCGCGCTCGCGATCCATTCCGGTGTCGGTGAAGCGGCGCGGCTCGACGTGCGCGGCATCGGCTACGACAACGACGCGTTCCGCTCCGTCGTACCGGGCACGTTCAGTGCGCCGGCCTTCATCGACGGAGGCGGCGTGCTCGCCGTCGTGGCGCGCGCGGACACACCCGAGCTGGTGGTGCTCGATCGCAGCGCGTCGGTCGAGCGGGTCGTTTCGGACGCCGAGTTCGGTGCGCGATTCGTGGTCGACGCAAGCGGGGCGTGGGTCGCGAGCACGAGCGCCCGCGGTTCCTCGGGCGCGTTCGTCGTGCACCATCTTCCCACCGACACGCTCGCGTTCGTCGACGACAAATCGCCGGCCCTCTTCGCGTGGAGCCCTGACGCACAGCACCTTCTGTTCACACGGTTGGTCGAGGTGGGTGACTTCCCGATACTCGAGTGGTGCACGTGGCACGACGGCGAGGTGCGTGTGCATGCGCGCGCGCGTACGACGCCGACGTTCGGGCGTGAGGTACTTCCGTTTCACGAGCAGTTCGCACGCTCGCATTCGTGGTGGTCGCCCACCAGCGACGCGTTCTGCTACGCCGCTCTCGACGATCGCGGCAACGACACGATCTGGGTGGCCACGCTGCGCAGTGAACGACCCGAGCGTTTGGTCACCGGGTCGTTGGCGGTGTGGTCGCCGCGCTGATTCGGCTATGGGCCGATACGGCTATGGATTGTGGGTGTGCAGTTCAGGCACACTGGTCATGGCGGGCATTCGGCGAGGATCCTTCGATGACTGCAAACCATGCGCTGTTGTGGTTGGAGATCGGTACACCGGTGTGCTGCGCGGTCTTGATCGTGCTCGATCGCGTGTCGGCGCCGATTCGCGGTCGATTCATCCCACGTCTGGTCGCCGTTCCCCGCAGGCGCCACCTCGGTCGCCGCGCGAGGCCCGTGGTAACCAAGACGGCGCCGGTCGCACATCTCGCGCACCCGGCGAGCCCGCCCGGCCTTTCGGCCGCGCCATCCCGCCCAGTTGCGACGTTCGTCGCGAACGTGCAGCCGCCGCGGCCGGTGCGCGACCCCTGGGCCCCCGGGGACGGACTTCGTCGGCCGCTCGCCGGCGGTGCAGGACCTGCGCCCGCAACCGTGCGCAAGCGTGCGTGGACCTCATTCGCCTTGATCGCACCTCGCGGGCTCTACGGCGCGTCCAACGTCGATCGCCTCGAGCGTGGTCGTCCTCCCCTGCGGTACAACCCATTGCGCGACGCGGTCGAAGCCATGCACGTCGACGTCGACGACATCGGACGAGCGCGGTTGTCCTGGGCCGACGCGGACGTCGCGGTCGATCCGTACTCAGCATCGGCCACGCGATGAACGACCCGCATCGCACTGCGTGTACCGAGCTGGCGTTGGCCGACCGCTTCCGTCTCGCGCGGCGAAGCGTGATCACCTTCGATGGCCGGCGCATACGCAGTGTCTTTGCGATGCCGGTTCCCGGCGGGTCGATCGTGCGCATACATCGTCGCCGAGCGACCGACACCCGGCCGCAAGGTCTTCATCTGTCGAGTCGGGTCGATCTCGTGGTGAACGGTCACCGCGCGCGGGACCTCGTTTTGTGGTCGACAACGGCACCGGC
>JANMVY010000620.1:0-2474 GCA_031393535.1 Actinomycetes bacterium
GCCGGTGCGGTCGAACCGGAACGCGCTGACGATGTCGGCGTCGTAATAGCGCATCAGCCGGATTGCGCGCGACACCTCGGCCATGTCGAACGGCAGATCGGCATCGGTATAGAGCACGAGCTCGCCGCGCGCCTCTGCGAACCCGGTTTTGAGCGAACCACCCAGCTTGCGGTTGATGCGATGGTGCACGACTCGCACGTTGGCATCATTCGCCGCAAGCTCGTCCGCGAGCTGTGGTGTCGTGTCGGTCGAGGCGTCATCGATGAGGAGGATCTCGTAGCCACCGACCTCACCCGCGACAACGAGGTCCTCGGCGGCCTCGCGCGCCGCAGCCACCGTCTGGTGGATGAGTGCCTCTTCGTTCCACATCGGGAAGAAGAGCGTGAGGCTGGCAAAGCTCGGTTTCACGTGCTCATCATCGCTCATGCCACGTAGCCACCGCGCGCGAATGATGCCGTGAAGAAGCACAACGTCACGAATGCGAACGCGAACCACGCTCGGCGGGCGCCGACGTTGCGGGCGAGGGCCTCGCCCAGCACTGCGAACGCGGGAAACGCCCCCAATGCGTACCGCCCGAGCCCTTGGAAGTCCTTGCTCCCGATGAGCGGGAACGCGAGCAGCATGAGGGTGTAGAGCGCGTAGGCCCAGCCGATGCTTCGCGCGATACGCGGCACCAGCGCGACGAGCACCAAGACGAGCAAGGCCTGCAAGGTCACCACCGCGAAGTAGCGCGCACCGCTGCCGGGCAGGTGCACGAGGCGACTGAACCACGCGGTCTTGAACCAGACCTTGAGACCCGGGTCCTGATCCCAGCCCGGCGCCGCTTCCGCGGTGGCGAACGCGAACACGTCCCCGAACTTCTGCCACAGGTAGAGCGCGTAGCCCACGAGACCGCTGACCGCGAGCAGGATCATCGGGTCGGTGCGCCGCAGCCTGCGCACGTCGACGACGATGGTGTGTCCGCGGTCGATCGCCGGGTCACGCAACTCCGTCGGTGCGCCTGATCGCGCACCGTTCGGGCCGAGCCAGCGCACGCGGTCGAGGATGGCCAGGCGAAGCGCACCACGTTGCTCGAGCACGCGCGCGGTCAGGCCCACCACGACGGCGATGCCCACCGGTCGGGTCGCGGACGCGAGCGCACCGAAGACCGCGGCGAGCGCAACGCGGTCGCGCTCCACGCAGGTGAACGCGGCCAACACGAGAAAGACGAACAACGCGTCGGCGTACACCGCGCCGTAGAGGTACAACGCGTAGGGCCAGACCACGAAGACGGCGAGCGCCGTGCGCGCCGCGGCAGGCTCGAGCCGGGCCGAGACCCAGTGCCAGAGCAGGAGCGCGGCGCCGAAGCCCGAAAGGAACGTGATGAGCACGCCCCATGCCGACGGGTCGCCGCCGATCGCGTGCGAGAGCCAACGCGTGAGCAGTGGGTACAGCGGGAAGAACGCGACCGACGACTGTTCGACCTTGCCTCGGAAGAAGTATCCATTGTCCGCGATGGACCGGTACCAGCCGGCATCGTTGCGCACCCATCCGGCGAGCCACTTCGGACCGGTGTAGAACACCTCGGCGTCGTCGAGCGCGACTGCCACTATCGTGTAGAGCAGCGCGGCGACCCCGAGGAAGAGCAACGGCGCGAACGCGCGAGAGTCGCAGACGCGGGTGCGCAGCGCGAGGGCGCCCACGTGCGGCGTCGCTCCAGGCGACTCGACGCCGACATCGTTCACCCGACCTCCTCGTCGACGACCCGGCGGGTCGACCCGACAGGATACAAGCCGGCCGATCAGCCCCGCGAACGCGCCGCGAGGAACGACCCGGGGCGGGCCCCGGTCGGCGCGCCGGCCGCGAACGTGAGCGAGCCGTTGACCGCGGTGGCGCGGTAGCCACCGGGTGCGCGGGTGTAGCGCCACGACCCGCCCGGCACGTCGTCGACCCGCACGTCGGGCGCGAGGTCGATCTCGTCGAGCGCGAACACCGTGAGGTCACCGGCCTGACCGACCTCGAGGGTGCCTCGGTCGGCGATGCCGAAGTGCGTGGCGAGCTTGCCGGTGACCGAATGCACGATCTCCTCGACGGAGCACTGACCGGTGTCGCGCACGTAGTGCGCCAGCATCCATGTGGCGTTGCCCGCGCCGTTGAACATCTGGATGTGCGCACCGGCATCACTGATCGCGGTGACCGTGTGTGGGTCGCGCAACAATGTGATGGCCTTGTCGTCGTCCATGTCCTGGGGCGCGGTGCGCAGACTGGACCCGAGTCCGTTCGCGAGCAACCAGTCGGCGAGCGCATCGCTCGGGTGTTGGTTCCGCTCGGTGGCGTACGAGCCGAGCGACCGGCCGGCGGCGAGATGCGGATCGCGTTCGCTGTGCGAGAGCAGGATGCGATCGGGTGTCTTGATCGGAGCGAGGTTGTAGGTGCACGTGTCCCACTGCGCGCGAGCGTGCGCGCGCCACGACTCGTCGGCGAGCAGTCGCTCC
>JANMVY010000589.1:0-2236 GCA_031393535.1 Actinomycetes bacterium
GTCGAGCCACAGGTCGCTCTTCGCTCGCAACGCTTCGACGACGACATGTTGTCCGTGGCGCGCCAGGCTCGGTAGCTGGTCCTCGTCGCTCGTGCCGAGGCCGACCGTTGCCGCGTGGATCAACACCGGAGCATGGGGGAGTGCTTTGGCACGTTCCGTTGTGGTGAGCACGAACGCGTCGGCGCCGTCGACGGGGATGTCCATGTCGAGCAGACAGAACGGCTCACGGATCATGCGCGCCGCGTAGTAGTCGTCGAGCGTGATCGGCGCGCGCATCGCGGCGAGCGGATTGCCGGCCGCGTTGGTACGCATGTTCACCGCGATGCGGCCGAACGGTTCCTTGCCGCAACCGTATTCGTGGATGTATCGGCTCGCCCACGCCGTGTACGCGGGTGCCATGTTGATGCTCTCGGGGATGCCGGCCGCCCCGCCGCCCAGGTGGCGTCGAAACGGATCGTGCGCCGCGCTGCGCGAGTTCCATGGCAGGCGCAGCATCGACGAGCACACGAGCACCGTGTCGCACGACCCCGAGTAGATGGCGTTCATCGCGTCGACGATGGCGTTCATCGCCACGGGCGTGGGCTTCGAGAAATGCGTGACGTCCGTCAGGCCGAGCGCGGTGGCAAGCGTCTCGGGGCCCGGTGCGCCGGGCTCGGCGATGCACACCACACCGTTGATGTCATTTGCGGCCAGGCCTGCGTCGCGTATCGCTCGCGTCGACGCGTCGAGCGCGAGCGCGAGCGAGGAACGGTCGCTCGTGCGCCCGAAGCCGGTGGTGCCGATGCCCACGAACGACACGGCATCTTTGATGGGGTTTCGCGTCATGTCGTCAATCTCCTCAGGCGTTGGTCGGTTCGAACACCGGGAAGGGTGCGCCGTGACGATCGATCCATGTGAGCATCACCGCCATGTCGAGCGTGACGTCGGCGACGGCGCAGTTGACGATGGTGCTGGTGTAGCGGAGGCTCGGTTGTTCGGCGAGTTCGACGGTGACCACCGGATACGGTCCGGCGGCGTAGTCGACACCCGGCGCGGCGGGCCCCTGATGCAGGTTCATCAACAGATGCACGCGCCCGCGGCCGCTCACCGCCGTGGCGACCACGTTCCATGACCAGCAGGCTGGGCACATCGGCCGGGTTGGATGGTGCCAATGCCCGCAATCCGCGCACCGGTTCAGGCGGAGTTCGTGGGCCAGCCAGCCGCGGTAGAACGGCGCGTTGTCCCGATCGACGCGCAGATACGCGAACCGCTCGACCAACGCCGCATCGCTCAGCTCCGCGTCGTGCAGCGCGTCGATGTTTCCCATAGCGGACCCCCGTCCCCGGGGCGCGATATGCCCGGCCCGGCACTGTAGAGGATGCGCGGAGAACCGTCCGTTCCTTGCGTCGCTCGACCACAGCCGCGAGGATGGCCGCGATTCGCGCCGTCGAGCGCTCGAGCAGCCGGCGTGGCCGCGGACATGGAGGAACGACCGGTGATCTTCAAGAGCCTGTTGCCCGATGTCGAGATCCCCGAGGTCTCACTCGGCGAACTGGTCCTGCGCCACGCCGGCCGCCTGGCCGACAAGGCGGCCATCATCGACGGCTCCACCGGGTACACGCTCACATACGGTGCCCTCGACACCGCAGTGCGGTGCCTCGCGGGTGGCCTCGTGGCGCGCGGATTCCACCCCGGCGATGTCATGGCCATCATGGCCTCGAACATGCCCGACTACGCGGTGGTGTTCCACGGCGTCGGTTTCGCAGGTGGTGTCGTCACGACGATCAATCCTGCGTATACCGAACGCGAGGTGCGTCACCAACTCACCGACGCCAAGCCGCGGCTGCTGGTCACGCTCGCCGCGCACTTGCCGACCGCTCGCGCCGCGGCGATCGGCACGTCGGTCGAGGAGATCGTCGTGCTCGACGACGCGGACGACGCGGCGTCTTTCAGGACGTTGTTCGGCGAGCGGCTCGACGCACCCGTTCGCGTAGCTCTCGACTCGGCCGTCGCATTGCCCTACTCGTCGGGCACCACCGGTCTGTCGAAAGGTGTGGTGCTCACGCATCGCAACCTGGTCGCCAACATCGCGCAGATCCTCGCGCCGTGCGACCTACGCGAGGACGAGACTGCGATCGGTGTGCTGCCGTTGTTCCACATCTACGGCATGCAGCTCGTCATGAACGTCACGCTCGCCGCGGGAGCGACGCTCGTGACCATGCCCCGGTTCGACCTGATCCAGTTTCTCGAACTTCAT
>JANMVY010000594.1:0-1703 GCA_031393535.1 Actinomycetes bacterium
CGCCCGCGTGGTGGTGCACAACCACCCGATGCACGCGACCATCCTCGCGGGCCTCGGCATCCTGCCCGAGATCATCCACCAGAACTCCGCGATGTTCTTCGAGGAGATGGTCTTCATCAACGAGTACGACGGCGAGGTCGCAAGCGCGTCGGGTGGTGCGGCCATTGCCGAGGCCATGGGCGACGCGTCCGTCGCCCTGTTGGCGAGCCATGGCGTCATCGTGGTGGCGCCGACCATCGAGGAAGCCACGTACAAGTCGGTGAACTTCGAGCGGTGCTGCGAGATCATGTACCGCACCATGCTCACCGAACGCACGCCTTTCGCCATCGATCCCGTGCATCTCAAACCCATGAAGGCATCACTCATCGAGCGGGCGGCCGTGGCCTACTGGGACGGCGCCGTCCGCACCCTGCTCGCTCGCGAACCGGAGGTTCTGCAATGTCGATGAGCTTCGAAGAGCTCACCTCGAACGCGGCGTTCACGAAGAACGTCAAGGGCAAGGTCACGCTGCTGCCCGATCCGCCGCGCGCCGAACGCGAGTACCTCATGATCTCGTGCGACGACCACGTCGTCGAACCGCCGCACGCGTTCACGCACCGCGTTCCGAAGCACCTTGCGGAACGGGCGCCGCGCGTGGTCGAGCACGACGGAAACGAGCAATGGCTCTTCGACGGCGACCTGCTGGCCAACGTCGGGTTCAACGCGGTCGCTGGTCGCCCGGTCGACGAGTACAGCTTCGACCCCACGCGCTTCGACCAAATGCGCCGCGGCGCCTGGGACGTCGCGCATCGCGTGACCGACATGAACCTCGACGGCGTGTACGGGTCGCTCAACTTCCCGTCGTTCATTCCGGGCTTCGCGGGTCAGCGCTTCTATCAGGTCGCAAAGGACACCGAGCTGGCCGTCGCGTGCACGCGGGCGTGGAACGACTGGATGCTCGAGGAGTGGTGCGCCTACGCGCCCGAGCGGTTCATACCGATGCAGCTGCCGATCTGGAACGACCCCATGGCCGCCGCGGCCGAGGTACGTGCGAACGCGGCGCGCGGTTTCAAGGCAATCTCGTTCTCCGAGGGGCCACACCTGCTCGGCTACCCGTCGCTGCACAGCGGCCATTGGGATCCGCTCATGGCTGCGTGCCAGGAGACGGGCACGGTCGTATGCCTGCACGTCGGCTCGTCGGGCACGTCGCCCGCGACGGCTCCAGACGCACCGAGCGACGCGGTCGGTGCGCTGTTCTTCGCCTATGCGATGTTCGCCGCCGTCGACTGGTTGTTCTCGAAGATCCCGGTTCGGTTCCCCGATCTGCGCATCTGCCTCAGCGAAGGTGGTATCGGGTGGGTGGCGGGCCTCATCGATCGCTTCGAGCACATGAGCCGCTACAGCTCGATGTACGGCACCTGGGACGGCATCGCCGAGACGCCGGCCGAGGTGTTCAAGCGCAACTTCTGGTTCTGTGCGATCGATGACCCGTCGTCGTTCCTGCAGACCGAGGTCATCGGCGTCGACAACATCATGGTCGAGAGTGACTACCCGCACGCCGACACCACCTGGCCGAGCACGCAACAAAAGCTGCACGCGCAAGTCCGCGGGTTGTCGGTCGCCGATCGCGAACGCATCTGCTGGCGCAACGCCGCCGAGTTGTTCGGCCTCGACGTGCCCGCGTCGATCCAGGCCGACCCGAACAACTTCTAGCGATGGCCGCC
>JANMVY010000707.1:0-1922 GCA_031393535.1 Actinomycetes bacterium
CACAGCCAGATCCGCGCACGCACCACCGTCGGAGGTTCGTTGGCCCACGCCGACCCGGCAGCCGAACTGCCGGCCGCCCTCGTTGCACTCGAAGGACGGGTGCAACTGATCAGCGCGGCGCGTGGTGCGCGTGACGTGGCGGCAGCAGAGTTCTTTCTGGGGCCGTTCTCGACTGCTCGCCTCTCCGACGAGTTGGTCACGATGGCGCAGTTCCCGAAGCTCGAGGCGCGTTCCACGGTCGTCGAGGTGGCCCGCCGACCAGGTGACTTCGCGATCGCGGGGGCGTTCGTCGCCCTCGGTTCGACGATCGCCCGCATCGTGGTGTTCGGGGTGCACGACCGTCCGTTCCGGGTGCGAGAAGCCGAAGACGCCGCCTTGTCCGGCGCGTCGCCGGCGGACGTGGCGGCGATCGTTCGCGGCGCAGTCTCGCCGCAGGCCGACACGCACGCCAGCGCGGCGTACCGCCGCCATCTTGCGGGCACCGTCGTGGCGCGCGCGCTCGAGGAGTTGACGTGAACGAACGGGCGGTCACGGTCCGTCTCAACGGTGTCGAGCGCCGCGTGGTGGTCGACGTGCGCACCCTGTTGTCCGATGTGCTCCGGCACGACCTCGAATGCACCGGCGTGCACGTGGGATGCGAACAAGGATCGTGTGGCGCCTGCACCATCATCTGGGACGGTCGCGCCGTCCGTTCGTGCCTGGCTCTCGCGCCGCAAGCCGACGGCACGTCGATCGAGACCATCGAGTCGGTCGCCCGACCGGAGGGCACTCTGCACGCCGTGCAGCAGGCCCTGCACGAGCACCATGGTCTGCAGTGTGGCTTCTGTACACCGGGGATCGTGATGTCACTCGTCGCCGCGTATCGCGCCGGTGTTTCCGCAGACCTCGCGAAGACCGAAGTGCTCAACGGCCACCTGTGCCGTTGCACCGGTTACACGAACATCCGTGCCGCGATCGACGCGGCGTGGGCGACGATCGGATCGAACGAATGAGCGCGCCGCTCGTCGGGCAGCGCGTGCCGAGGGTCAACGACGCCCGTCTGCTGCGCGGTGCGGGTCGCTATGTCGACGACATCGAGATACCGGGCATGCTGCACGCAACGATTCTGCGCAGCCCGGCGGCCCACGGAACAGTGCGTTCGTTCGACACCAGCGCAGTACCAAAGCATGTCGAACTGGTGCTCGGGCCCGACGAGATCGCGGCGCGTGCGGGCGAAGTTGCGATCCTGTGGATCCTCGGTGACCAGACGATGCTGCACACACCGATCATCGACACGCACGTGCGGTTCGTCGGCCAGCCGCTCGGCGTGGTTGTGGCGTCTTCGCGCTATCTGGCCGAAGACGCGGCAGAAGGTGTGCAGATCGACCTCGACCCGTTGCCGGTTGTCGCCGATGTCGTTGCGGCGCTCGCACCCGGCGCTTCGGTGTTGTACCCGGAGCGGGGCAGCAACGTGCTCGTCAACCTCGAGTCGGGTGATCCGGCGGCGCACGTCGATGCGATCTTCGCGACCGCACCCCGCACACTGCGCACCAGCATGCACGTCGGCCGTGTAACGGGCCTGCCGATCGAGACCCGGGGCATCGTGGTGGTTCCCCAGCCCGACGGGGGAGTTGTGGTGCACACCTCGACCCAATCGGCGCATGCGGTGCGCGACGGCATCGTCGAAGTCACGGGACTACCGCAGCACCGCGTGCGGGTGATCACGCCGAACGTCGGCGGTGGTTTCGGGTTGAAGGATCACGCGTACGAGGACGAGCTCATGGTGGTGCTCGCGGCGCTCCAACTGGGCCGCCCGGTGAAGTGGATCGAGGACCGCTCCGAGTCGCTCACCGTGACGACACAGGCGCGCGACGAGTCTCACGTCGTCGAGGTCGCGTTCACCGACGATGGCGAACTCCTCGGCCTCCGCGTCGATAGCACCC
>JANMVY010000709.1:0-6315 GCA_031393535.1 Actinomycetes bacterium
CTCCGAGGAGCACCACGACCATGACCGACACGCCGATGGATGTCTCGCCCCGCCTGCAGCAGTTCCAAACCGAAGTGGATCAGCTCAAGGTCACGGGCGGCAAGGCCAACCCCGAGCGAACCATGGGCATCATCGGCGTGCTGCTGATGGTGGCCGGGCTCGTCGTGACGCTCATCTCGTACACGAGCACCCACAGCTCGACCAAGCCGGCCGAGTGGGCGGACTACAACGCGCTCAGCAACTTCGGACTCGCGCTCACCATCGTGGGCGCAGTGCTGTTCCTCGTGATGAGCCTGCAGCGGTACCTGCGCTACTGGCTGATCCGGCTCATCTACGAACAGCGCGATCAGACCGACCGCGTCATCAGCAGCGGTCGCTGATACCCCTTCACCGATTCGTGCCCGTGCCCGTGCCCGCGGCAACTGCGTCACCTGCGTCACCGAGGCCTGCGACAGCCGTCAGACCGCGCGACTGATCCTCTAGCCTCATCGAGAGCCCGATCACCCGAGGGAGAACTCTGTGAGCACGTTGTGCGAAGGACGCGTCGCCGTCATCACCGGCGCAGGTCGCGGCATCGGCCGCGAGCACGCGCTCATGCTCGCTGAGCACGGCGCAAAGATCGTCGTCAACGACCTCGGCGCGAGCGCTGACGGAGTCGGCGCCGACTCCGGACCGGCACACGAAGTCGTCGAGCTCATCCGGGGCATGGGTGGCGAAGCCGTGGTCAACGGCAACGACATCAGCGACATGGCCGGCGCGAAGCAGCTGATCGGCCAGGCGATCGAGACCTTCGGCGGCCTCGACATCTTGATCAACAACGCCGGCATCCTTCGCGACCGCATGGTCTTTTCGATGAGCGAAGAAGACTGGGACACCATCATCAAGGTGCACCTGAAAGGCACCTTCGCCACGTCGCACTATGCGTCGGCATTCTGGCGGGAGCAGTCGAAGGCGGGGAAGGTCGTCGACGCGCGCATCATCAACACCTCGTCGCCATCGGGTATCTACGGCAACGTCGGCCAGACCAACTACGGCGCGGCCAAAGCCGGTATCGCCGCGTTCACCGTGATCGCAGCGATGGAGCTCGTGCGCTACGGCGTGACGGTCAACTGCATCGCGCCCGGCGCTCTCACGCGGCTCACCTCCGCTCTCATGGGCGCAGCCCAGCAGGACGATGCCGTACGCGAGGCCATGTCGCCGCGGTGGATCGCCTTGATCGCGACCTGGCTGTCGAGCCCCGAAGCCAAGAACGTGACGGGCCGCATATTCGACGTCCGCGGCAATTCGCTCGCCATCGCCGAGGGATGGGTACGCGGCCCCGAAGCCACCCAACCCGACGACCCGACCCAGCTCGGCCCCATCGTCGCTGACCTCATGGGTCGGGCCCGCCTCAACGCCGACATGAACGGCGCCCCCGTCGAAGGTTCAGGCCGCCCCGGCCACACCATCTGAGAACACGCCGGGCCTGCGACGAGACGCCGTCGCTCAGCGACCCTCGAACGTCGGCGTGCGTTTCTCGCGGAACGCACGGATCGCGTTCTGCATGTCCTCGGTGCCGCCGTTGACCGCCTGCGCCATCGCTTCATGTTCGACGGCCTCAGCGAGGGAGATGTCCTTCGCCTGGTTCAGGAGTCGCTTGGTCATGCCCAGCGCGATCGGCGGGCCCGCAGCGAGCCGCGCCGCGACATCGTCGACAAAGGCATCGAGCTCGTCGTGGGGAACCACGCGATTGAGCACACCGATACGTTCGGCCTCGTGTGCGTCGATCACCTCGGCCAAGAGCGCGAGCTCCTTGGCCTTGTGCATCCCCACCAACCGCGGCAGCAGCCACGACCCGCCGAAGTCGATCGACAGCCCGCGCTTCGCGAAGATCTCGCTGAACCGTGCACGGTCGGAGGCGTACACGAGGTCACACCCGAGCGCCAGGTTCATGCCCGCACCCACGGCATCGCCGTTCACCTTCGCGATCACCGGTTGTTGCAGCTGCGCGAGGGCGAGCACGGTCTCACCGATGTTGCGCATGTGGTGCAGCGCGTGCAGTCGTTCGTCGCTGTCCGCGGTACCGGAGAGATCGGCACCCGAGCAGAACGCGTCGCCCGCGCCGGTGACGATCACCACGCGGTCGCTCGGTCGCTCGGTGATCGACCGGAACACCTCGCGCAGCTCGCGGAACATCACGGCATGAATGGCGTTCTTGCGACGCGGGTTGTTCAGGGTGACGGTGACGATGCCACGCTCGTCACGATCGACGAGCAGTGATTCGTAGGTGCTCATATCAGCCCTTCGTTGCCATGCCGAGGATCTCGCGGGTCTGGCGCGGCGTGGCGATGGGGCGGCCGACCTCGGCGCACAACGCCACTGCCTCGCGCACCAGTTGCGCGTTCGATGGTTGACGATCTGCGTAGTGATCCTCGAGCCCCACGCGCAGATGACCGCCGCGCTCGAGCGTGGCGCGCGCCACCGGTGTGGCGAGCAGGTCGCCGCCGGGCACCGCGCTGAACCAGGGCAGCGTGCATGCCTCGAGCGTCATCATCTCGAGATACGCATCGAGCGCGAGTCGCGTCGGCGGGAGCCCGAACGTGACGCCCCGCCCGCGTGCCATGTAGCCGTTGTCGCCGCCGAAGTAGAACTTCACGAATGAACCTGGGGTGAGGCGGCCCAGGCGCCAGTACGAAAACACGTTGCGCAAGAACCCCGGTTCGAATATCGCGAAATGCATTGCGAACGAGTTGCGATGCGCCTGTTCGATCGCCCATGCCATCTCGGCATAGGTGTTCACGTACGGGAACCCTTGGGGGGTGCCGTCGGGTTCGGCCCAGCCGAGGTTGATCGAACCGGGGTCGATGAAGCCGATGTCGAGCAGCCCGCGCGCCCCGAGCGCATCGAGATGGCCGAGCTTGCCCTCGACGCCGGTACCCGACGCAATGGTGGGCATGGGCAACAGGTTCGGATCGCGGGCAAGCCACGCGGTGAAGCACTGGGCATAGCCATCGACGGTCGCGTCGAGCGGCATGGCGTGGTCGACCAAGTGGTTATGGACGATCGACGCGCCCAGGTCGACGCACTCGTGGCCTTGCGCGATGATCTCGGCGATCGTGCGCGGCACCGTGTCGTTGCGCTGCGGCGAGGTTGCGCCGTTCAGCGCCACCTCGATGATCACCGGCTCAGCCGACATAGCTCGCTCCCCCGCCGTGCGACCGCGGGCCGCGCTGCATGCTCAACCGCACACGCGGAGCGTAGGCGCGGTGAACGCCACGAGCGCATCCGTACGCGCGACCGCGACCTTGAGGCGCACCACACCGACCACGTCGAGGAGCTTGTCCTCACCGAGAGTGCCATCGACCACTGACGACAGGTTCACCCGCAGGCGCGTGAGGCCCGGTGCGTCGACCCAGACATTCGACGCACCGCGCACACGCACTTGTGCCTCGGTCCCCGCCGTGGTGGGCCGGATGTCGACACACCCGTCCGGGCCGCGCCGCACCACCGCGTTCGTCTCGCCGGTGACCTCGGCCGCGAGCGGTACCGGTGCGCCTGCGGTTGGGATGACGCCGAGGAGGAGCCGAGTCGACCAGGCGAGCCGGTCGGGCTCGGGACGCGGCGCGAAGCTCGGAAGGTCGCCGTGATCTCGCAGCGCGCGCACCACATCGACCGTGGGCGCCCACTCGGGCTCGAACGAGTGCTGTGGATCGACCAGCCTCGTTCCCGGCGCGACCGTGTCGAGACCATCGAGTTGTGAGACCGCGGCGACGGCGTCGCGGATGGCCTGTCGTCGGGGACCCCAGGTGCGCGTGAACGAGTCGATCGCGAATGCGTTCGCGACCAGCGCCCACAGCACCAACACCACTGCGGCCCCGAGCAGGCGTGGCACCTCACGCACGACGTCTTCGATCGCGAGAAGCAGGAGCGGCAACGCGAGAAACCCGCCGATGTACAGGTATCTCGACGAGGATGCGAACTCGACCCCCAGATTCACCCGAGCCAGCGTGGTCTCGGCCGCAAAGAGGACCACACCGGCCGCGAGCGCCGCCACGGGCGCCCGGCCCACCGCGCAGAACGCCCGCGGGCGCCACCACGCGAACGCCACGAGCGCGGCGACGACGAGCCCGGACACGCCGAGCTGCGTGACGCTCTCGATCGACGAGCTCACCGACCGCCAGAAGTACGCCGCCATGTGCGGCGCGTGTTCTCGATCGACGAGCGTGTGCTCGCCCTCGTGCCCGATGACGGCGAACCACGCGAGCCACGCGAATCCGGGAGGAACCACCGCGAACACAAGCGCCTTCCATCGACGGATCAGGGCGAGGCTCAACGCGATGACTCCGATCATCACGAGTGAGGCGCCGCCCGACACGATGGCGAGGAACCCGAACCCGAGACCGACCACATCACGTCGATCGAGCGGACCCTCGTGATCGACCAGCAGCAGCTGTGCGGTGCCGAACGCGAGCGGGGCCGCGAAGCCGAACGCGTCAGACCATGTGAGCACCTCGGCGCCCGACCCGAAGAACGCGAACATCGCCGCGCCGGCGCAGGCGAGCCGCGGCCGCACACCGGCGCGCGTGGCCACCGCATACAACAGGAAGACCGCAGCCACGTGTACCGCGAGAATCGGGAGCAGGTACGGCACATAGCTGCGCAGCCCGAACACCCGATAGACGCCTTCGAACACGACCCGGTTGAGCAACATCCAATGTCCGTTGTGCGGCGCGAAGAAGAACCGCGCTGGATGATCGATGGGTGGACCGACGCGGTTGGCCCCCCACTGACCCCAGTCGTCGTTGAAGAACCATTGATCGCGAGACTCGATCAGCAGCACGCCGATGGCCGCGATGACTACGCCGGCAAGAACCCCGCGAGGCGATACCGCCATGTGACGGAGCCGCCGGCTCGCCGTGTCGCGGAGCCGCCGGCTCGCCGTGTCGCGGAGCCGCCGGCTCGCCGTGTCGCGGAGCCGCCGGCTCGCCGTGTCGCCGTTCATGTGCTGGCGTTTCTACCACCCGGACTCCGCGCACACGGCGACTCGCCACAGCGGAGGACAGCCTCGTAGCCTCCAGGTGGACCTATCGCGGGAGAGCGACGCACATGGATCTCGACCTCACCGAAGACCAGAAGACCATCAAGGAGGTGTTCTCCGGGTTCTTCGCCAAAGAAGCGCCGCCGTCGGTCGCGCGAGCTGCCGAACCGCATGGGTTCGATCGCAGTCTGTGGGAACGCCTCCTCGAGACCGGCGCGCCGGGCATGGGGGTGGCCGAGTCGCGCGGTGGCGGCGGCGCATCGCTCGGCGACCTCGTGGTCGTGGCTGAGGAGCTCGGTCGGGCGATCGCACCGGTGCCATTGGTCGAACACATGATCGCGGCGCGGCTCTTCCCCGAGGCCGACATCGTGAGCGGCGGGGCAATCGCCACCCTTGCGCTGCATCCCACCGATCACTCGGGCATGTGGCGCATCGTGCCCGCGGGAGCGGTGGCCGACGTGGTCATCGGCGTCGACGGCGGGGATCTCGTCGCGGTGCGCAACGACTCGCCGGGTGGCGGCCCTCGCAATCACGCAGCCGCGCCGCTTGCGAACCGCAATGCGCGGGTAGGCGAGCGCACCGTGCTCGGCTCGGCACACGAGTTCGACCAGTCGCTCGCTGAATGGAAGACCGTCACCGCGGGCGTGCTCGTGGGCATCGCCGCGCAAGCCCTCGACATCGCGGTGGACTACGTCATGTCGCGCCACCAGTTCGGCGTACCGATCGGCTCGTTCCAGGCGGTGCAACAAGGGCTCGCCGACCTCCCGATCCAGATCGAAGGCGGCCGGCTTCTCACGTACAAGGCTGCGTGGGCCGGCGACCGTGGTACACCGGGGCTCACCGACGCTGACGATTGCAACGTCACCGACTTCGCAGCTCTCGCGTCGATGGCATTCGTTTTCGTCGCCGACGCCGCCGCGCACGCCACCGATCGCAGCCTGCACTACCACGGCGGATACGGCTTTGCCGAGGAGTACGACATCCAGCTCTTCTATCGACGCGCGCGTGGTTGGGCGCTCGTGTACGACGACCCGAGCCGTGAGGCTGTGCGGCTGGCCGACCGCCTGTTCGCAAGGAGCAACTGATGGACTTCGCACTCCCCCGACACGTCGAGAAGTACCGAGACGAAATCCGCCGAGTTGTCGCGGAAAGCGTGACCCCGGAGATCATCGACCGCCAGCACAGCTCTGGCACGTTCAACAGCTACGAGCTGAACCGCGCGATGGCCAAGGCGGGACTACTCGAACGAGCGGTCCCCGGTCTCGGCAAAGGTGACCCCATCGAGTTGTGGATGCTCT
>JANMVY010000739.1:0-2060 GCA_031393535.1 Actinomycetes bacterium
TCGATGCGCTCTTCGAGCGGGCCGTCGGCGCGGGTGGCGCCGTTGTGCAAGTCGCAGTTGCGATGCCCGAACATGGCATGCGCGTCGGCTTCCTGACCGACCCCGAGGGTCACCTGATCGAAGTGGTCGAACCGCTCGCCGAGGCCTGACCAGATGCATCGATCATCATGATGCTTCGATGTTCAGATGCGAACGACAGTGGACCTCCCGGACGAGCTTCACGAACTGGCTCGCGAGCTCGCCCACCAGAGCAACCGATCGATGAGCGATGTCATCGCCGAGCTCATACGGCTCGGTCTGCAGCGGCCTCGCGCTGCGCCAACGTCGAGCAGACGCGGTATGCCACAGCTCTCGGTCGGTCGTCCGGTCACTGCCGAGGATGTTCGCTCGCTGGATGACGAGGGGTGAGCGCCTACCTGGCCGACGGCAACCTGCTCGTGGCGCTGACCATCGTCGACCATGTCCGCCACGAGGTCGCGCTCGAGTGGTTCGAGCAGGCCGAACCGGATCTGGCCACGTGCCCGATCACCGAGGGCACGCTTGTGCGTTTCATCATCCGCGAGGGACAACGCGCCGTCGACGCGATGGCCGTTCTCGACGGCACGCGGTCTCAGAGTTGGCACACGTTCTGGCCCGACGCGATTCGCTACGAGGCCACGCACCTGCTCGGCGTGATCGGTCACCGTCAAGTCACCGACGCATATCTGGTCGCGCTCGCTCGTCACCACGGTGGCCGCGTCGCGACACTCGACAAAGCCTTGGCGGCCTTGCACGGCGAGCACGTGTTCCTGCTGGTCTAGTCTCGGGGGCGAATTGCCATTGCGGGGGACACCATGGCGTTGCAGGATCTCGAAGGCAAGATCGCGGTGGTCGCCCGCGCGGTGAGCGAAGCGGGAACCCGAGCTCGCCCCGACGGCCGCTGAGCGCTCGCTGATGGACGTACTCTCGCACCTCCTCGTCGTCGACCTCACCACGAACATCGCGGGGCCCTACGCGACGAAGCTTTTCGTCGACGCCGGCGCCGAGGTCATCAAGATCGAGCCGACCGGGGGCGATCCGCTGCGCCGTTACACGGCGGTCGGTGCCGACCTCGAGGGACGCGACAGCGCGTTGTTCCAGTACCTGAACGGCGGCAAACGATCGATCGTCGGCGCGTTCGGTGACGCGCAGGTTCAGGCACTCGTGGCCGGGGCCGACCTGCTCGTCGACGACAGCCGGATGCTCGACGCGGCCGCGGTGCGCGCCCGGTGGCCGCATCTCGTGGTGCTGTCCATTTCACCGTTCGGTCTCGACGGCCCGTACGCGTCGCGCGTCGCGACCGAGTTCACCGTGCAGGCCGAGAGCGGGTCGATCCTCTATCGCGGTCGACCGACGCGGCCCCCTGTCTACGCGGGGGGCCTGGTCACCGACTATCTCGCGGGCGCATACGGGGCACCGGCTGCCCTCGCCGCTGTGCTGAGGGCGCGGCGCTCGGGCGTGGGCGAGCACATCGACCTGTCGATGGCCGATGTCATGGCGATCGCCGCATCGACGTTCGCGGATCTTGTGCACCACTTCTCGGGCAGGCCGGCGCTTGTCGAGCCGGCGCGAGGGCTCGAGACGCCTTCGATCGAGCGCGCGAAGGATGGCTATGTCGGCTTCAACACGAACACCGCGCAGATGTTCCAGAGCTTCCTGATCATGATCGAGCGGCCCGACCTCCTCGACGACGCGGAGCTCGCAACGTTCGGCGGCCGACGACACCGCGCGGACTGGCCCGGCATCATGTCTGCGTGGATGCTCGAGCACGACGTCGCCGAGATCGTCGAGCTGGCGAGCGCGTTGCGCATCCCCGTGACGCCGGTGTACGACGGCGCCACCATCCTCGAGAACATCCATCTCGCAGCGCGGGGTGTCTTTGTCGAGCATCCCGCCGGTTTCCGCCAACCCCGCCCGCCGTATCGCGTCGATGGGATCGACCCGCCCGCCCCGAGGCTCGCGCCGGTACTCGACGCGGATCGTGCCTCGGTGGTTCCCCGGCCGACCCCGGTGCCGACGGATCCCGCGAGCGATCCGCACGC
>JANMVY010000752.1:0-2223 GCA_031393535.1 Actinomycetes bacterium
GTCGCGGTGCTCGACTGGGAGATGGCCGCGATCGGCGCGCCCGGCGTCGACGTCGGCTGGATGATCTTCATGCACCGGTTCTTCCACGACATGGCCACCCGTCACGCCATGCCGGGCCTCCCCGATTTCATGCGTGCCGACGCGGTCGCGCGCGAGTACGAGGAGCTATCAGGCCACCCGGTCGCCGACCTCGAGTACTACGAGGTCTTCGCGGCGTTGCGATTCGCGATCATCAGCCTGCGCACCAGCATCCGCGCCATCGCCTACGGCCACATGGAGCACCCCGCCGATCGCGAGGACTTCGTCATGCACCGGGCCTTGCTCGAGACGATGCTCGACGGCAGCTACTTCTCGTCGTAGTGCACCCGGTGCCGGCGATACCGACGCGGGCAATCGTGATCATGGGCTCGCGGTAGTGTCGCCCTGGTGAGCGACACCTACCCACGCCAGGCAGCACGCACGCGGCGATTCACGCTCGGCTCGCCGCGCGACATGCGAGTCGCGCACGACGGCTCGAAGGTCGCGTTCCTCCGGTCGAGCGCGGGTGATGACCCCGTGAACCGGCTGTGGGTTCTCGACACCGCCAGCGGCGCGAGTCGCATTGTGGCCGACCCACACGGATTGCTCGCCGCGAACGGCGAGGTCGTCGGCGAGACCCCGGCGGAGCTGGCGCGACGCGAGCGTGCACGCGAGGCGGCAGGCGGCATCGTGACCTACGACGCCGACGCCGCGCTCACCACCGCGGTGTTCGCCCTCGGCGGACGTCTGTTCCGCACCGACATCGTGTCGGCAACAACCGTCGAGCTCTCGGCAACGGGCGCGGCGTTCGACCCCCGGCTCGACCCGACGGGTTCACGTGTCGCGTACGTTTCGGGGTCGGGTTTGCGTGTGGTCGATTCGCACGGCGACCGCCTCGTGGTTGGCGAGGACGATCAGCAGATCTCGTGGGGCTCGGCCGAGTTCGTCGCCGCCGAGGAGATGCATCGCTCGCGAGGTTTCTGGTGGGGCCCGGGCGGTGAGCACCTGCTCGCGGCGCGCGTCGACTCGTCGCCGGTCGCGACCTGGTGGATCAGCTCGCCAGTCGATCCGTGGGTCGAGCCGCATTCGGTTCGGTACCCGAAGGCGGGCACCGACAATGCCCGCGTCACCCTCACGATTTTGGGGCTCGAGGGCTCGCGCGTCGATGTCGACTGGGTGCGCGGCGAGTTCGAGTACCTGTGCGACGCGAGCTGGGGCACGCGAGCGCACCCGACCCTCGTGGTGCAGACACGCGACCAACGGACCCTCGCCGCGCTCGACGTCGATCCCCGTACCGGGGCCACGAGCGAGGTCCATCGTCAGACGGACCCGTCGTGGGTCGAGCTCGTGCCCGGCGCGCCCGCATGGATCGGCGATCGACTGCTCACGGTGGTCGATCGCGAAGACACGCGACGAGTGTGCGTCGACGGCGTACCGCTCACGCCCGTCGGTGTCCAGGTACGGCGTGTCATCGACGTGGTGGGCGATGTCGTGTACCTCGCCGCGACCACCGACCCCACCGAGGTGCACGTGGCCCGGTGCGGGCTCGACGGTTCCTTCGAATGGCTCACCGATCAGCCGGGCGTGCACAGCGCGGTGGTCGGTGGTGACGTCATGGTTGCTTCGGCGGCGGCGATGCACTTCGCCGGTACACGCGTGCATGTGCGCCGCGGCGCGGTGCACCTCGCGGATATCGAGTCGTTCGCCGAGACACCGGTGGTCAGCCCGAACGTCGAGATGCATGTGGTGGGCGACCGCGAGTTGCGTGTCGCGCTCGTGCTACCCCGCGACCTGCCGGGTGACACGCTGCTGCCCGTGCTGCTCGATCCCTATGGCGGGCCGCACGCACTGCGCGTGCAGAAGGCTGCGAACGCGTTCGCAACGTCGCAATGGTTCGCCGACCAGGGCTTCGCGGTGATCGTGTGCGACGGAAGCGGCACGCCGGCGCGCGGCGCCGCCTGGGAGCGCTCGATCCGCGGTGACCTCGCGACGCATGCGCTCGACGATCAAGTGACGGCGCTGCTCGAGATCGCCGATCGTCATCCGCATCTCGATCTCACGCGTGTCGCGATTCGCGGATGGTCGTTCGGCGGGTATCTCGCGGCACTCGCCGTGCTGCGCCGGCCCGACATGTTCCACGCCGCAGTGGCCGGCGCGCCGGTCACCGAATGGGGGCTGTACGACACGCACTACACCGAGCGCTAC
>JANMVY010000760.1:0-1757 GCA_031393535.1 Actinomycetes bacterium
GTGCCGTAGGTCTGCATGTGGCGATTCGCCATCATGGCGATCCAGTTCGCCGCACTGAACGCGCCATACGGCAATCGCCACTCCATCTCGCCCGAGGTTCGCCCGCCACCCCCGCTTCGTATCTCGCCCGCTCGCTCCATGGCCTGATACGACGACTCCCACACGCCGCGTACGCAGAGCACGTGACGGCAAAGGCCGGCATTCACCGCGAGCATCGCGTTCACGACCGCGCCGGTCTGCCCCGATGTCTCGAGCCCGCCGGCGAACCAGATCGGCCGAACGCGCAAGGCCTCCTCGAGCGCGAAGACACCACCGCCGTTGCTGCCCGAGATGGAGCCGATCGACGCGCCAGGGTACGAGGAAAGGCCGTCGATGTCTTCGACGCGCAGGCCGGCGTCGTCGATCGCGGCGAGGCAGGCGTCGACCATGAGCCCGAGTGGATCGCGGCCGAGCCGACGCCCCACCTCGGACATGCCAATGCCGCTCACGACCACGTTGCGCTCGAACTTCTCCGCAACGGCAGGACGCGTGTACACGCGGGCCGCGCGTTCACGATCGTGCGACGGCACCTGCTCCGCGCCCAGTGGCGGCTCGCGGGTCAGGCGATCGGGGTCGGGCTCGAACATGGGCAGCCACACGTCGTCGTGCTGCGCGAAGCACACGCGCACGGCCATGCCGATGTGCACCGCTGATGGGTCGACGCCGACGATGTTGGTGGTGATGCGCACCGCGCGGTCTTCTTCGAGCGACACGATCGCAATCGTGTACGGAACCATGAACGCCGGATGCCACTGCTGCGTGTTGATCGTGAGCGCTTCGACGGTGGCGCGGCCACTCAGGTCGACGACGTCGAGCACGGCCGCGTGACACAGCGCGCAGCGCGGCATCGGGGGATGCTGGAGCCGCACGCACGCGGCGCACCGCTGCATGCGCAGCACGCCCTCGGCGCCGCTCGTCCAGTAGTGACGGTTCCAGGGTGTGACCTGGGGCAGCGGAGGGCGCACGCCCGTGCCGGCGCCCCGGCTTTCCGCGGTGCTCGTCACAGCACCGCGCCGGTGGTCTTCAACTCGACGATGCGATCCCAGTCGAGGCCGAGCTCGGCGAGGATCTCGTCGGTGTGCTCGCCGGGTTCGGGGGCGCGCATCAACGGGGTCGGCGCCTCGTCGAACTGCACCGGGTTCACGACCAGTGGGAACGACGAACCGTCGGCCGCTGCGACCTGGTCGAGATACC
The DNA here is from genome assembly GCA_031393535.1 of Actinomycetes bacterium. Lineage (GTDB taxonomy): Bacteria > Actinomycetota > Acidimicrobiia > Acidimicrobiales > WLNW01 > WLNW01. Next base: position 1,234 of record JANMVY010000760.1, read on the forward strand.
CGTTCGCAATGGCCTGCACATCGTCATGCAGCTCCACGGCCTTCTGGGCGGGTTCCCACACCCCGGTGATGTGCGCAAGCGCCTCGCGCCACTCGCCAAGGGTCCGCGCCGCGAACGCCTCGTCGAGAGCGGCGATGGCCTCGCTGCGGTGCGCATGCATCGACGCGACGTCGCCGAAACGCGGATCGGTGGCGAGATCGGGTCGCCCGACTGCCGTGACCAGCTCGCCCCAGTAGCGCATCACTTGCAGCATCACGAGATGCACGATGCGACCATCCTTCGTGCAGTAGCGATTTGCCAATGGGTTGGGCGCATCGACGCGAGTGAACCCGGGTTTCGCCAGATCGGCGAACACCTTGTGGGCGATGATGTTCGGCGACATCATCCACATGCCGTGGGCCATGAGCGAGATGTCGACGACCGATGTCTCGCCCGTTCGCTCACGACGGAACAACGCCGCCGCCACCCCGCCGGCGATGGTCTGCGCACCCGCCAGGTCACCAAACGCCGGTGACTGCACCGGG
>JANMVY010000761.1:0-3410 GCA_031393535.1 Actinomycetes bacterium
CGATCCGTTACCGGCGTACCGGGCATTGCGCAACGCTGGCCGGGCGTACGCGTTACCGCGGTACGACGCGTGGGCGTTGTCGCATTTCGACGATGTGTGGCAGGTGCTGCAAGACCGCGAGCGGTTCAGCATCGCGGAAGGACCGATCTTCGGTCGAGATCGCATGCTGCGCGCCAACACCGAACCACCGTCGACCGACGTGGCCCGGCCCATGCGCACGTTCTCGACGATCGACCCGCCGGCGCACACGAAGCTACGGCGCGCCATGTTGGCGCCCTTTCTCCCTCGGGCCGTGGCGCAACTCGAAAGCGATGTACGTGCACACACGCGAACGCTGCTCGACGAGCTCGTGGCACGCGGCCGGTTCGATGCCGTGGGCGATCTCGGATCGCCGATCGCCGCCGCGGCCACGTGTCGGGTGCTCGGGCTCGCAGTGCGCGATCTCGCAGCACTCGTGCGTCTCGTCAACACGATCACGCGCCGGGTACCCGGCGAGCCGGGCATCTCGACCGAGGGTCGCGGCGCGCAAGTCGAGCTGCACGAGCTCCTCACCGCGTTCGCGGCCGATGCGCGGGACCAGCACGGTCTCGTCGACATGCTCGCGGCGTACGACACCGGCGACGGCATCGGCTTGTCCGACAGCGAGATCGCGGTACAGCTCGCCACGCTGCTCGTCGGCGGAACCGAGACCTTGCCGAAGATCGTCGCCGGTGGCCTGCTGCGGTTGTCGCAACACCCGCACCAACGTGCCGCGCTCGCGGCCGATCCATCGCTCGCGACCGACGCGTTCGAAGAGGTCATGCGTCTCGAAGCCGTTCTGCAATGGGTGGGCCGCACCCTGCTCGTCGATGCCGAGATCGCCGGGCAGCAGATGCGTGCCGGCCAGCGCGTGTTCTTGTTGCTCGTGTCCGCGAATCATGACGAGCGCGAGTTCACCGACCCTGAGCGTTTCGACATCCGCCGACGATTCCCTCGTTCGCTTGTCTTCGGTCACGGCGTGCACGTGTGCATCGGCGCACACGCGGCGCGACTCGTCGGTCGCGTGATGCTTCAAGAGGTGCTCGCCTGCGTGCCCGAGTACCGCATCGACCACACGGGCATCGAACGCCCGCCGTCGGAGTTCCAGATCGGCTACACCGCGATGCCGGTGATGTGCTGAGGGTCGGATGCCAGGTCGCCTACGGGTTACCGTCGCGACGGTCGCGAACTCGAAGGGATGGTGGCCCGTGGATGCGAACGATCTCACGGCGAGGCTCGCAGCGGTCGAGGACCGACTCGCGATCATCGAGTTGGAGGCACTGTACGCGTCGTCGTTCGACAGTCGCGATGGTGCGGCGTGGGCAACCTTGTTCACGACCGACGGCATCTACCAAGCGCGTGGGGCCACCCCCGCCGCGGGCAACTTCGTGCAAGGTCGCGATGCACTCGCCCGCTTCTGCGCGGAGGCGCCGTTCGACGGCATGCACCTCATGCACCTGCCGCACCTCAACTTCGACGGCGACAGAGCCACGAGTCGGATCCATCTCGAGTTCGTCGCCGCGTTCCGCGCCGACGGCTCGCCGACGGTGCGCATGGTCGGGTTCTACGACGTGGCGTATGTGCGATCCGAGAGCCGCTGGCTGATCGCGCGCCGTGTCACGACCACGATGTTCCGCCAGGACAACGTCGCGCACCACTATCCGCAGACGAGCGGCCTCGTCGACGAGTGATCGGGTCGACGAGTGATCGGGTCGTTCCCGACTACCGATGCGTAGACGAGGCGTCACGAGGGTTGCCGTTCAACGTGATTGCTCATGACCACGCCCCACCCTTCGGCCGACCTGCATCGTGGCGCATCTGAAATGCATCGAACAGTCTGGTGGATTGTTGATGGCCCGAAAGGCGCGCCGCGGCCTCCGTGCCAGAGACGCGGCGGTTTGGCCATGTCGTCGCACATGCGGACAGCTCTCGCCTCGCGCGGCCGTGCTCGGAGCGCATCGGGGGCAGGTGAAAGAGCGGCTCTTGTCGGACCTGTCGGTGCGCTGTGGGCCGCTTCAGCAACGTGTCGACGGCGCAGCGGACCGCGAGCTCCGAAGCCTGCGCATAGCTCGGTGCTAGTTCGAGCAACGCGCGCAGGGCGAGTAGCGCGCCGGCGGGCAAGGCCAGCTCGTCGACCGCGAGCAATGGTCTGACATGGAGCACCAGGGCGTCGTGCAACACGGTCATACCGTCGGTGGGTCGTGCCCATTCGAGGATCTGGTCGACGTCGCGGTCGTCTCGCATGGTCGAGGTGACGAGCGCCGGGGGAAGGTCCACGTGGATGGCCGCGGTGTCGCCGAGCGGCCGGTATCGCACGTGGAGCAGCCCGTCGTTCAGCATGCGAGCGGCTCCTGCAGAAACCGGGCCAGCAACGCGAGCGCTCGCGTGTGGCGGCGGCTGGCGTGCGCGCGTGACAGCCCGACGATGCTCGCTGCTTCGGTGACGGAGCGGTCGCAGAACTCGACCAGCAGCACGAGCTCGCGGTCGCATGCCTCGAGGCAATCGAGCGCAGCGTGGAAATCGATGACCATGTCGACCTTCTCGTAGCCCCCGAGCTCGGTGGGCATCTCGTTCGACAACATGGTGGACAGCGTGCCCACCGGTCGGGCGATGCACCGCTCGCCAGCTGCGCCCACGACGAGTCGGGCACCTTCGGTGCGCTGCGCGCGCTCGCGGCGGCGCCAGTCTTCGGCTCGCGAGCCTGCGCTGGCGCCCGCGTAGATGTGCGGCTCCGGGTAGGCCCCCATCACCGCGGCCGGGTCGGCGAGAAAGCGCGTCGCCGCGTCCTGGGCGATGTCATCCGCGTCGAACGACGCGACGCCCGCCAGGCCGAGGCGGCGGAGCACGTGGCGGCGCAGCTCGGCCGCGTACCGGGCGATGGTCTCGGGCGTAGGTGCAGGGTCGTCCATTGGGAGTGTTCTCCGATCTCGCCGGCTCCTGACAGCGGAACCGTCGACAACCGCATTGTGCGGAGGGGGTATGACAGTGACCGGCGTGACGCGGAGAGCCGTTGTGCGAAGGCCAAGCAGTGAGGAACGGACGATCACCTGCGGGGTGTGCGCAGGAATCCGGATTCGCAGGCCCGAGCACACAGTCGGTGCCTGGCGGTCCGTTCTCGCGGCGGCTCTCCAGGAGACGCCGCATGCAACCCAAGATCAGCTTCGATCGAACCCTCGTCGCCGTTCAGGTCGACAACACCGTGCATGTCATGCTCGAGCTTCAGGCGCCGTCCTCGCTGTGCAGCCGGCACACACCGCCCGTTGATTCGTCCGTTCCCCTGAAGGAAGTCGTGACCGAGAACCCCATCTCCATCTCCATCTCCATGGGGGGGGGGGGGGGGGGGGGGGGGGGGGGGGGGGGGGGGGGGGGGGGGGGGGGGGGGGGGGGGGGGG
>JANMVY010000845.1:0-4736 GCA_031393535.1 Actinomycetes bacterium
AGCGTACGGAATTCGCGCACTCGGGCCCCGCCGCGCGCAGTGACGAACCCCTCGACCATGCCCTGGTGCAAGCCACACACGACCGCCGGGTTCGCCTCGGCCAGGTCGCGAAACGGGCAATGCATGAACCCGATGGTCGCAAGGTGCTCGTCATGCACGACCTCGGGGTCGAACCCCAGCGTGCCAAGGTCATCGACGAGCGCTTCGACACACGGGAGTCTGCGTGGCACTCGCTCGGCATCGGTGCGGCCCTGCTCTTGGCCCGCGTCACGGGCGTCGTCAGCCACAACGCCCGCGTCGGATGCGACGCGCAACAACATGCGGGCGAGCACCGGGTAGGCCGGCGGCTCGAGGCCGAGCGAGGGCGCATCGGGGGCCAGCGAATACACATGCTGGGGTCGCCCGACGCCACCTCGGGAGTCGACCCGCAGATCGAGCAGACCCACCTCGCGCATACGTTCGAGATGCGGGCGCACCGTGTTGGGGTGAAGCGCGAGCGACCGGGCGACGTCGTTCGTGGCCAGCGGCTGTGGCGCGCGGGCGAGTTCGAGGTAGATGGCGTAGCGGGTGTTGTCGCCGAGCGCTTTCAGGACCGCAAGGCGTGCCGGAGTGCCGGCATCGACGCCGACAAACGAGTCACGGTTTTGGGGTTCTCGGGCCACCACACCAGATTACACGGCCGCATCCGGTAAAATGAGTCCGTGGCCTCCACCGCGCCCCCGAGCCCCGCCGCGATCATGGGGCTGCTGCGCGGCGTCATCGACCCCGAACTCGGCTCCGACATCGTCGAGCTCGGCATGGCCAAGGGCGCCACGGTCGATCCCGGCGGGGCGGTGCGGGTGCGAATCGCGCTCACCACTGCCGGCTGCCCCTTGCGGGCGCAGATCCAAAAAGATGTCAAAGCCCGAGTCGGGTCGCTCCCCGGTGTCACGAGCGTCGGTATCGACTGGACCGAGCTCACCCAGGACGAGAAAGCGGCGGCCATGGCCAAGGCCCGCTGGAACAAGGCCGAATCTGCACCCGAGACGCAGATCCCCGCGACGGCCAAGGTCATCATGATCGCCTCGGGAAAAGGCGGCGTGGGCAAGTCGTCGGTCACGGTGAACATGGCCGCAGGTCTCGCGGCACGGGGTTTCACGGTGGGCGTGCTCGACGCCGACATCTGGGGGTATTCGGTGCCCCGCATGCTCGGGGTCGGCGGTCGCCTCGGTGGCGATCCGGCCACGAAGAAGATCACCCCGCTCGAACGTCGCATCGAACCGAGCGCGGACGGCCCGGGTGGCCTAATCAAAGTCGTGTCCATGGGGCACCTCGTCGACGACGAGGCGACCGCGCTCATGTGGCGCGGGCTCATGCTCAGCCGAGCGGTCCAGCACTTCCTCGAGGACGTGCTGTGGGGCGACATCGACTACCTCCTCATCGACATGCCCCCGGGCACCGGCGACGTGCAAATGGGCCTCGCGCGGTTGTTGCCCCGCGCCGAGATGATCATCGTGACCACACCCGCACGGAGCGCCCAACGGGTCGCCGTGCGCGCCGCGAACATGGGTCGGAACAACTATCTGCGCATCGTCGGTGTCATCGAAAACATGAGCGCGTTCGTGAACGAGTTGGGCACGGTGTACGAGCTCTTCGGCTCAGGGGGAGGCACCGAGCTCGCGACCGAGGTCGGCGCCCCATTGCTCGGGCAGGTACCCATCGACGCGGCCGTCGCCCACGGTGGCGACAACGGTGCGCCTGTGGTGCTCGGCCAGGGCCCCGCAGCCGACGCGTTGCGGGCCATCGTCGACCGCATCGTCGCCGAGGCCGTGCCGCCCGTGGAGATGGCCGGCTGTAGCGCACGACTGCTCGGCGCAGTACAGGCCGCGCTCGCCGCATCGGACGCGACGGCTACGGCCTGAGCCTGCGCGTAGACGTTCGCCAGACGGTCCCACCATCGACGTCGACGACCGTGCCGAAGCGCGACGCGAACATCGAGGCCCGGCCTTGGTCGATGCGGCGCCGCACCCGGCGTCGGATCAGCAGCCGGAGGGCCACGCGCACCGGTGGCAACAGCAGCACCAACCCGACGGCGTCGGTGAGGAACCCCGGGGTCAGCATCAACGCCCCGGCGACGAGCACGATGCCGCCGTTGATCATCTCGTCGGTGGGTACCCGGCCTTCGACGAGTTGTCCCATCGAGCGGAGGACGATGCCCATGCCGACACGGCGGACGAGCCATCCACCCATCACGCTCACGAGTACGAGAATGAGCACGGTCTCGAGCGCGCCGAGCTGATGCGCGACCTGGAAGATGACGTACAGCTCGGCGAGCGGTACGGCGATCAGCAGCCCGATGAAGATCAACACCATCGTTCTCATGCTAGGACCACAACTCGTGGACCCGGGATCAGCACGAGAGATCGACGACCAGTGGCTCGGCCGTGCCCTCGGGACACCCGTCGAGATCGTCGCGATCGCGGCCGTGGGCGTGGGCGTCGGGCTGCTGGCAAACGTCACCCGAGTCGTGCTGCGCGACGGCCGACGGCTCTTCGTGAAGCTGCCGTCGACCGATCCCCGGGCGCGATCCATCGCCCAGCAGTTCGGCTACTACGCACGCGAAGCGGGCGCCTACCGGTCCCTGCTCGACCGCAGCGGCTTGGCCACCGCCCGCTGTCACGCCGTGGTCGATACCGAACACGGGCCGGCGCTCATCCTCGACGAGCTCGTCGACCACTCATCGGCCGACCAGCTCGTCGGAGCCACGATCGGGCAAGCGCTCGCGGCGGCTGACCTCCTCGGCGATCTGCACGCTCGCTTTTGGAACGATCCGGTGCTCGCCGTGTGCGCCTGGCTCCCGGGCCCGACAGACGCCGTGATCACCATGTACGACCACCTCTTCGCGCTCACTTGGGAATCGTTCTGCGCCATGACGGTCGATCTGCTTCCCGAGGCGCATCTGCGGGCCGCCGAAGGAGTCATCGGCCGATTCGCCGAGGTCTGCGCGGAGTTCGCGCGAGCGCCTCGCACACTTGTGCACGGTGACTTCCGTCTCGACAACCTGCTGTTCGCCCCCGCAGGTCACGCCGCGGCCATCGACTGGCAGCTGGCGGCATGGGGGCGCGGCGCGTACGACCTCGCGTTCTTCGCGTCGGGGAGCATCGACGACGGGGTGCTGGCGCAACTCGAGCCTGCGCTGATCGCCCGTTATCACGCACGCCTCGTGACAAACGGCGTACAGGGCTACAGCCTTGCTGCTTGTCGCCACGACTACCTCGGCGGGCTCGTGATGAACCTCCCGAATCCGGTCACGGCGCTCGTCGCCGTTCCGCCCGGCAACGAGCGCGGCGCGCGGTTGCTGCGCGAGAACGCCCGCCGCGCGCTCGCCACCGTCGCGCGCCATGCGACCTCTCTATCCTCATGGTGATGCAGCAACGTCCGCCCTCGGTCGATCGTCTGGCGCGTTCGCTCGCGCGATCGGGTCTCCCCCATCCGTTGCTCGTCGACATCGCCCGGGCGGCGATCGCCGACGGAGCACCCGAGAGCGCGGCCGCGCGGGTCGACGCGCTGCAGCGCACCCTGCTCCAACCGGTCGTCAACGCGACCGGTGTGCTGTTGCACACCAACCTCGGCCGCGCCCCGTTCGCTCCCCGACTCACCGAGTCGTACACGAACCTCGAGCTCGACCTCGCAACAGGCCAACGCGGTTCGCGCCAGGCCCACGCCGGTGCGCTCCTCGCCCGCGCGTGTGGTGCCGAGGCCGCGATGGTCGTCAACAACGGTGCGGCAGCGGTGCTGCTGGTACTCGCCGCGCTCGCGGCCGGCCGCGGCGTGGTGGTCTCGCGCGGCGAGCTCGTAGAGATCGGCGGCGGGTTCCGGGTGCCCGAGGTCATGGCCCAATCCGGCGCGCGCCTCGTCGAGGTGGGCACCACGAACCGCACCCGCGTGGCCGACTACGCGACTGCGCTCGCCGACACCGCACATGACATCTCACTCGTGATGCAGGTGCACCAGTCGAACTACCGCATTGTGGGCTTCACGGAATCTCCTGCCATACGCGAGCTCGCGTCGCTCGGTGTGCCGCTGGTATGCGATATCGGTTCGGGGCTACTCGACGCAGCGTGCCCGTGGCTTCCCGCAGGACCGCCCACGTGGCTCGCGGACGAGCCCGCGGCGCGCCAGACCCTCGACGCAGGCGCGGGGCTCGTCACCTTTTCCGGCGACAAGCTCCTGGGCGGGCCCCAAGCGGGCGTCATCGCCGGCCGGGCCGAGCTCGTGCAGCGGTGCGCGCGGCACCCACTCGCGCGAGCGCTCCGCCCGGGCGGACTCGTGCTCGGCGCGTTGCACGAGCTGGCCCTGCGCTACCTCGCGCGCGACGGCGAGTCGATTCCATTTTGGCGCATGGCCACGATCGAGCCCCACGTGCTGCGTGCCCGCGCCGCGAGCTATGGCGTGGGTCGGGTGATCGACAGCGTCGCCGTGCCGGGCGGGGGCACGCTTCCCGGCGTCGAGATTCCGAGTGTCGCGGTCGCGCTCGACGGCGACCATGCTGCCGCGCTCCGTCAGGCAGGCCCTCCCGTCATCGCACGAGTCAACGACCAGACCACCATCGTCGACCTTCGTACAATCGATCCGTCGTTCGACGTCCACGTCGCCGCCGCTCTCCGGGCTCTCGCAACCACACGCTGATGCACGTCGTCTCCACTGCCGGGCACGTCGATCACGGGAAGTCGTCGCTGGTGCGGGCGCTCACCGGC
>JANMVY010000013.1:0-2213 GCA_031393535.1 Actinomycetes bacterium
CGGTATCGGCCTGTGCGCCGCGGTCGCGCATCAGGCGTTCTACGCGACGGTGCAGCAGCACGCGCCCGATGTCGAGCGCGGTCGCACGCTCGCCGCGTTCGACACACGCTTTCAGCTCGCGTGGGTGATCGGTGCGCTCGCGGCCGTTTCGGTGCGGCCCACGCTCCGCGTCGGTTTCATGGCCCTTATGGGTCTGCTGCTCGCCGATGTGATCGACCAACTGCTGCGGCGTTCGCATGATCCGATCGAGGTGCAGCCGCATCACGAGACCCTGGCCCAGCTCGCGTTGAGCGCACGCGGTCTCGCGACACTCGGTCAGTACCGGGCCGCCACCTTGGTGGTGAGCGCGGCGGCCGATCTCGTCGACTGGTCGCGCGACGACCGGGGCGGCGTGCGGCCTGCAGATCTCGATGGCACTCGTGCCCGGGCGCTCAATGATGAACCGATCGAACGAGCCGACTTCGTCCGTTGCGCGCGGGCACTGGGTTGGTTGTTCGACGAGTGACGCGGCGAATCAGCACCCGCGCGTCGAGGTCACCGTCCACGTGTGGTCGAACTCGTGGAGGTCCAGGCAGGCGGTGCGTTCGTCGTCGCGAGCGGCATAGCGCGTGGTCTTGACCGACACACCGTCACCTGAGGTCTGCGCAGGTGCCATGCGCAGCAGTACCCCGTCGCGACGCACTCGCGCCTGGGGCTGGTCGACCTCGACCGCCTCGCTGCGATCGTCGACGAATCGCACGGTTATGGCGTCACCGAACGTCTTGACGACCGCGGCTTGGTCCTCGAGCGAGAGCTTGGTCCCAGGCAGCGCCTCGATGTAGACGAGGTTCGGCATAGCGCCCGTGTTGCCGGGAGCCAACGAACGGATCACGGCGACGTAGACGCCAGGGACGTCGCGGTCGCCTGCGTCATCGTCGCCACTGCACGCCGCGGCGAGGACAACGCACACGGCCAATGCCGCGACCCCGCACCGCCAACGGCGAACGTCGGCGAGCGACGCGGCTCGCGCCATTGGGTTCGGCCTCTCCCGACGCATCTCCGTAACCTAGGCCACCGGCGCGATGGTCAGGTGATGTTCGCCGCGACCGGACCGACGTATACCCATCGTTGTTCGTGGCGGACGAACACGCTGCGCTCGTGCAAGACGGCTCGACCTGTCGTGTTGCGATGATGCGCCTCGAACTCGACCGCACCCTCGGTGTCGAGAAGATCGCCGCTCGCCGCGTCGAGAATCTCGAGACGAATCCAATGCAACGTCGGGTCGAGTGTGATGGTGCGCGGTCGGGTGCTCGGGTGCCACGACCGGAGCAGGAACTCGCGATCGTGGAGCGCGAACGCGCTATACCGCGCCCGCATCACCTGTGTGGCGGTCACGCCGTCGGTGTCGCGGCGGTGCAAGCGCCCGCAGCACGTGTCGTACGCCACGCCTCCGCATGGGCAGCGCGTGGGCGTGACCGCGCCCGATCGGTGGTCGGGGGCGGTGTTCACGCGATGAGCGGACGACAGCCGCGACCCGGGCTCATGTGTCGATGCCCTGCGTGGCCGCAGCCGCGAGTACGTGGCCGAGCGAATCGAGCCGCGGTGTCAGCATCGATGCCGAGTCAGGGTGCGGGAAGACCCAGAGACGGTTGGCGCGCACGGCGTCGAGCACGCGGGCGGCCAGCAGGTCGACCGGTTGACCGTGGTCGACGACCTGGCGGATCGTGTCGACGAGCTGGTCGACGCCCGCCGCACGCGCGACGATCGGTGCGGTGAGGGGACGGTTGCGTTCGGCGTCGAGCACGCACGTGTCGGCGGTGTTGCTCGGGCACAGGATCGACACGCCGACGGCCGAACCCGCGGCACGTAGCTCGGCGTCGAGGGTCAGCGAGAGCCCGATCACTCCGGCCTTGGTGACCGAATACGTGGCCATGAACGGCGTATCGGCCAACACGCCGCCCACCGAGGACACGTTGACGAGGTGGGCCGGGGTGCCCTGCGCTTCGAGGATCGGGAGGAAGACATGCACGCCGTGAACCACGCCCCACAGGTTGACGCCCACCACCCAGCGCCAGTCCTCGATGGTGAGCGAACGAACCGGATTCCAGGCGATGACCCCCGCGTTGTTCACCACCAGGTCGACGCGACCGAACCGGGCGAGCGTGGCCGCGGCAAGCGCTTCGACCTCGGCGAGCACGGATACATCGGTGTGGACCGTGAGCACGTCGGCCCCG
>JANMVY010000015.1:0-7017 GCA_031393535.1 Actinomycetes bacterium
CTCCCCCACCACATCCCTACGCTCGATGAGCTCTACGCCCGGGTAGGCCCCGACATCCCGCTGTCAATCGATGTGAAGGATCCCGACACCTTCTCGGCCACGGTCGAGATCGCTCGACGCCACGGGGCGCACTCCCAGCTCTGGTTGTGCCACCCGGCCCTCGTGCTGTTGCGCCGCTGGCGCGCCGAGGACGACACCGTGCACCTCGTGCACTCGACGCGGGCGAAGGCGTGCGAACGCGGGCTCGAGCGCCACGTCGCCCAGCTCACCGAGGACGCGATCGATGTCCTGAACATGCCCCATGCCGACTGGACCGGCGGCAACGTCGCGCTCGCGCATCGATTCGGGCGCTTCGCGTTCGCCTGGGGCACGCAGCTCGATCGGATCATCGTGTCGACGCTGGACATGGGCATGGACGGCGTCTTCTCGGACTGGTCAGATCGCCTTGCCGATGCGTTCTCCCGCCTCGGGTTGCAGCACTAGCGCTCGCCGTCAATCTCATGCACAGCGGTCGCAATCTCGAGCAGCGTGGCCTCGTCGATGCCGTATGCGGTCAGCCGTACGAGCGATCGCCCCACGAGCATGGTGATCGCCGGTGGGGAGGTCGAGCCGTCGTCGTGCGCGGTCGCATCCACCACAATTCGTCTCGTGCCACGGATCACGAGTCGCGCGCCTGGACCGGCCAACGTCTCGGGCATCACGTATGCCGGCGATGCATACATGACCACCGTCGCCAAACCGTTGGTATAGCGCAACCGCCTCGCGCCGGCGTTGACCGGTCTTCTCACGACCTGTTCGCGCGAGCCCGGAGGTCCCTCAATTCGCGGGGCGCCGTAGGAGGCGCAACGCAATGTCGACAGGGCAGCGCGCAGAGCCTCGTCCCCGTAACCGAAGGACCGCGCCGATGTCGTCGCGCAATCGGCGCGCACGACAAACTTTCGCCAATCATCGATGCTCGATCGTTCGCCGATCGCCCGACCGTTCACGGTGGTCCAACGGGTACCGTCGTCGGCCGCGACGCTCGCCCCGCCAAGCAAGACCGAGGCGAGTGGAAGACCGTTCTCGCCCGTGGTGCTGTAGACACGTATCTCTTCGGATCCTGACGCCTCATAGGTGACTGGCCCGTTCAAGGACCACCCTGGTGCTTCAAGCACGGTTCGGCGGGCCGCAGTTGCAGTGCCGGTGTCGTGGGCATGCCATGCGATCGTTGCCACGAGCGCGGCCAAGACAGCGGCCGTGACGCCGAGGACCCCCCGCCTACCGCGAGCTTGCCGCTTCGAAGCCGCCGGTAAGCCGTCGCGTGTCACACGGTCCACCTGTGTGTCGAAGATTGCCTGGACGGCTTCTGGCACGCCTCGGAACGAGGCGGCTCCGAGGGCGTGACGCTGCAGCGACGCGCACTCGTAGGCGTCGACTCCGAGAAGTTGACCCGCGGCTGCATCGTCGAGGCCAAGGCCGCAACGCAACACGATCGCGGCTCGTGCCTGGGGTTTGGTCGCGAAGATCGCGTCGATGGCGCGGTCACCGACGGGCCGTCCGCGCGCGCGCCGTGCGGTGCGCCACGCGCGCGGCACGAGCAGCAAGAACGCGTACGAGCGCGCATCGCCGGCACCGTGGTACGAGTGGGCGAACAACGAATGCACGGTATCGACGAGATTCGCCGCGCTGGCGTCGTCGCCGCCGGCGATGAACCAGGCGACCGCGAACAGCTCGGGGTCGAGGGTGCGGATGTCGAACAACGACCGTGCGCCCGGCCCGCCGATCGGCTCGAGCGAAAGCAGCGGCGGTAGGTCGTTGGCCACGATCGGGCCTAGAGGAACCCGAGCTTGTTAAGCGGCCACACCTTCACGAATGCACGGCCGACGATGAGGTCCTCATCGATGGGGCCGAACACTCGGCTGTCATGGCTGTGTCCCCGGTTGTCCCCCATCACCCACACATGGCCGGCCGGGATGGTGCACTTGTTCGTCTCAGTCGACAGATTTGCGCATCCTTGCACCCACCCGATCGGTTGGCCGATGTCCTGTCGGTCCTTGATGTAGCTCTCGGTGAGTTTCTGGGGCCCCGAGCCAAGGTCGATGTAGATGTCGTTGCCCTGCTGCTCGATGGTTTCGCCGGGCAACGCGACGACTCGTTTGATGAGGTCGTTGATCTTGCTCGTCTCGCCGGGCGGCTTTTCGAATACCACGATGTCACCACGGTGCACGTCATGAAGTTTGTAGCTGAGCTTATTTACGAGGATGCGGTCCTTCACCTGCAACGTCGACTCCATCGACTCCGAGGGGATGTAGAACGCTTGAAACAGGACAGCGCGGATGACGAACGCGACGAGCAAGGCGCCGATGATGACGCCACCCCACTCCAACCAGCCGCGCACCCGCCGGTCCATCGTTGTGGATTCGACCGGGTCCACGTCGGTGGCCGGGTCCTTGAGCGCGAACGAGTCGTCGGTCGCCAGGAGCGTGGTCGCGTTCAAGTCGACTGCGGCCCCGCTCGCGCGTGGCGTGGCGACGGTGGGCTCATCGACCGATACCCACGGGTTGGTGTCGGTTCCCGGGCGCGGGTTCGGCCGGGGGCGCGGGTTCGGATTCTCGGGAGCGAATGTTCCAGGCGCGCTGGATGGAGGCGCGATCGGTGCGGGCGCGCTGGATGGAGGCGCGATAGGTGCGGCGGGACCCGTGACTGTCGGCGGGGAAGGTGCGGCGGTTGGTCGGCGGCTCTCCTCGGCACGTCTTCTGGCTCGGTCGAGGATGTCCTCTACCCATCGAGGGTCGGACGGGTCGATCGAAACCTCGTGGGGTGGGTCGTTCGGAGCGGTCACGCCGTGGGGCCTTTGTGGGGTTCAGGGCCCGCGAGTTCGCGCGGGCGAGAGGCCTGGTACCGAGCGAGAATACGCCGGGCTGTGTCCTCCGATGAGGTATCCCCGAGCTCGGGCGAGAGCTCGATCACGCGCACGTGGGGCCCTAGACGGACAAGCAGGCGTTCGAGCCACGCTCGAGCCGTCACCGCGAGGGTGACGCGGGTCCATCCATCGGCCTGCGGTTGCACCGTCTCGTGCGGATACTGCGCGACGACCCATTGCGCCTCGGGCGCGAGATCGAGCGTCACCCGGGCCTCGGCCGCCGAGGGGTCGACGATCGCGGTGACACGTATCGCCGGCGCGTCGAAATGCTCGTCGAGGAGGTTCACGGTGTGGATGCGGTCGACGCGGAAGACCCGATCGGCCTGGGCGAGGCGGCACCACCCACCGACGTACCACTGACCGTCGTCGGAAAAACAACGATGCGGTTCGATCACGCGCTCGCTGCGTTGATCGCGCCCGTAGCTGTAGTAATCGAGCAGCACGCAGCGGTGTTCGACGACCGCAGCACGGAGAACCGCCCGCGAACGTTCCTCCGCGGCGCCCAGCACGATGTCGACGGGTGCTCCGTTGCCCGCGCCGAGCGCGGCGGCGAGCTTGGCAAGTCCGCGGAAAAGGGGGCTGTCGTCCTCGTCGCCGGTCGACATGAGAAGCGTGCGGCCGGCTGCCAGCAACGTGAGGGCCTCGTTCGGGTCGAGGCGCATCGGGCGTTCGAACCACTTCGCGTAGACGATCCACACGTGCTCGTCGTCGACGGTGACCTCGATCATCGAGTCAGGGGTGAACGGTGCAACGCCCACGTACTGCACGACGTCGGTCAGGTCGGCTACGAGGTCGGCGCGCGGGTAGGAAAAGCGTGCCGCGATCTCGTCGATGGGCACGGCGCCGCGACCCGCGACATACGGAACCACGGCGAGCAGACGCGCGAGTCGATCGGGAGCAGTGAGGCGTGCGGTCATACGCAGCCCTTCACGATCGCGGACAACCATTCGGTCATGGCCGCGCGCATGGTGGGTGGTTCGAGCACCTCGGCATGATCGAGGAACGTGAGGACAAAGCTGCGCAGCGCCGCAACGTTTCGCACCGACAACGCGAAGACCATTCCTCCGTCGTCGCGTCGCTCGACCATCGTTTCGGGTCCGAGTTGATGTGCGGCGAATGCGGCCTGGTCGGCGTCGACCAACAGCAAGGTGCGGATCGCCGTGCTGTCGCCGAGCTCCCACGACGGCAGCTGCGGGGTGGCGTCGCTCGCGGGTCGACGCGCGAACGCACGCGCCGAGCCCAGCTGCACGGAACCTTCGATGCGATCGACGCGATACAAGCGCTCCTCGGCGCGGGTGCGATCGAATGCTGCCAGATACCAATGCCCGCGGTTGAAACTGAGGCGCAGCGGTTCGACTTCACGATCGAGATCGCGGTAACGGAACCGCGCCACGCGCAACTCGGTGGCTGCGTGAAACAGGGGCGCGAGATTCGGGTCGGTGGGCAGCGCGACGAGGGGCTCGGCGTTCGCCGTGTCGGGTGCGCCGGCGGCCGTGTCGACCACTCCGCCGATCTTCCACAACGCACCCTCGGGTCGGTCGCCGATGTGCACGAGGTTGGCTGCGACGTGCAACGCCGCGAGCTCGTCGGGTGCGAGGTGCGGGTCGTTTCCGCCGTATTCGGCACGATCCACTGCGTAGCCTTGCGTCGGCGGATCGGAGTGCGGAACCTCGCGGATCGTGATCGGGATACCCATTCGGCGCAGGTCGTCCTTGTCACGCTCGAACGCGCGGCGGAAGCTCGCATCGGCGTCGGGGTAGCCGTCGACGCGGCCTCGCAGTTCGTCGGCGCTGAGGGGCCGCTCGGTGGCAAGCAGCGCCGCAGTGAGGTTCATGAGTCGCTCGAGCTTCGAGGTCATGGCACCGTGATCACAACGAGGCGATGAGCTTGTCAACGCGTTCATCGTGCGACTTGAACGGGTCCTTGCACAGCACGGTTCGCTGTGCTTGGTCGTTCAGCTTGAGGTGTACCCAATCGACGGTGTAGTCACGTTTGCGTTCCTTGGCACGACGGATGAACTCGCCGCGCAAGCGTGCTCTCGTTGTCTGCGGTGCAAATTCGACCGCGGTGGCGATCTCATCGTCGGTGCAGATGCGTTCGACCAAGCCATGGTCCTGCATGCGGTAGTAGAGCCCGCGGCTACGGTTCACGTCGTGGTATTGCAGGTCGACGAGCGCGACCTTTGCATCGGCGAGCGTGAGGTTGTGCCGGGCGCGGTACGCCTCGATCAGCTTGTACTTGATGACCCAGTCGCACTCGCGATCGAGCGAGAGGGGGTCCTTCTCGATGCCACTGAGACAGTGCTCCCACATGTGCAACGCTTTGGTCTCGAACACGCCGAGGTCGTGGTGCTCGGCGTAGCGCAGCGCGCGGGTCAGATATTCGCTTTGGATCTCGAGTGCGCTCGCCTCGCGGCCATTGGCCAACCGGACGCGGCGCTTGCACGTGAGATCGTGGCTGATCTCACGAATGGCACGAATCGGGTTCTCGAGTGTCATGTCACGCAACACGACCTTCGGATCCTCGAGCATGCGCAGCAGGATCGACGCCGTACCCACCTTCAAGAAAGTCGCATACTCGCTCATGTTCGAGTCGCCGACGATGACATGCAAGCGTCGGTACCGTTCAGCGTCGGCATGGGGCTCGTCGCGCGTGTTGATGATCGGACGTGAACGTGTGGTGGCCGAGCTGACGCCTTCCCAGATGTGTTCGGCGCGTTGGCTGATGCAGTACATCGCGCCTCGAGCGGTCTGCAGCACTTTGCCGGCACCGGCGTAGATCTGACGTGACACCAAGAACGGAATGAGCACTTCGGCGTATGACGAGAAGTCGTCGCGGCGGCTGGTGAGGTAGTTTTCGTGGCACCCGTAGCTGTTGCCGGCGGAGTCGGTGTTGTTCTTGAACAGATAGATGTCGCCGCGAATGCCCTCCTCGCGCAGGCGCTCCTCTGCCGACACGAGGAGCTGCTCGAGGATTCGCTCACCGGCCTTGTCAGCGGCGACGAGCTCGTGGATCGAGTCGCATTCGGGCGTCGCGTACTCGGGGTGCGACCCGACATCGAGGTACAACCGGGCTCCGTTGGCGAGGAACACGTTCGAGCTGCGACCCCAGGACACGACGCGGCGGAACAGGTATCGTGCGACCTCGTCGGGGCTCAAACGTCGTTGGCCGCGAAGCGTGCACGTGATGCCGTACTCGTTTTCGATCCCGAAAATCCGACGCTCCATCAGGGCTCACGCTAACGCAGCCCTCGGTGCTTTCCGCGGCGTTCCGGGCCCCGCCCTGACCAACGTTCAGGCCTCGGCGGCGGGATCGACCGGTTCGTCGACGGGCACGTCGACCATCTGGGTTGCGACGTCGGCGAGGAGCGCGGCAACGGCGTCGTCGTCGAGCCGCTTGAACGCGCGGCGGTCTTGGCCACGTTCGAGCACGGCGACCTCGAGATCGTCAGGGCCGAGGGTACGGTCGGGTCCGGAAAGCGCGCGGACGGCCGCGTCGAGCGCTGCGGCGAGCGAGCAATGGTCTTGCCAGACCGCCTCGAGTCGTTGCGAGATCGCCTCGCTGTCACCGCCGACCACGACATAGCGCCGCTCGTCCATCATGGTTCCGTCATATCGGATGTGGAACATCTGGTCGCCGCCCGGCTCTTCGCTGATCTCGGCCACGAGGATCTCGACCTCGAGTGGCTTCATCTCGTGGGTGAAGATCTGGCCGAGGTACTGGGCATAGACGTTCGCGAGGCTACGCGCGTCGACGTCCTCGCGGGAGTACGAGTAGCCCTTGAGGTCCGCGTGGCGGACACCTGCGATTCGCAGCTGGTCGTATTCGTTGTACTTGCCCACGCCCGCGAATGCGATGCGGTCATAGATCTCACTCAGCTTGCGCAACGTGTTCGACGGGTTCTCCGCGCACAGCAGAACACCCTCGGCATAGGCGATCGCGAGCGCGCTGCGCCCACGTGCGATGCCCTTGCGCGCGTAGTCGGCGCGGTCCTTCATCACCTGTTCGGGCGCAACGTAGAACGGCATGCTCATGAGGCGTCGCCTCCGTTACGTCGGGTGCGCAGGCGATCGAGCAGGGCTCCGGTACGCACCGCCAGTTCGTCGTCGGCGGCG
>JANMVY010000027.1:0-5863 GCA_031393535.1 Actinomycetes bacterium
ATCCTCGACCGGCTGCGGGTGGTGCGCGAGTGTGCCGGCGACGCGGATCGGGCGTTCCAGATCGTCGTGTCGCGCCCACCCGACTTCGACACGTCAACGGCGCGCCGCTACGAGCACGCGGGGGTCACGGGCATCGTGAACCGGCCCACCATCGGTGTGGTCGGCGTGGACGCCCGAGTCGACCAGCACGCGGCCGCGATGCGCGACTTCGTCGATCTCGTCCGCGGCTGAGCGGCCACCTGTCCGGGCCGCGCGACGCACACCCGTGTATCGGGTTGGTGCGCGACCGAGAAGCGTCAGGTCTGGAGATCGAGCACCGCGTCGGCCAGCCAGGCGAGGTCGTCGCTCGTGGCCGTGGGTTGCGCGTCGATCATCGAGCCCGCGGTCAGGCGCAGCACGAACTTGGTGATGCCTTCGTCGATGTGCGCCCGGAGGAGCGCGCGCAGCTGTTCGCGACCCACCGGAAGCAGCGCCCGCGGGTCGGCGTCGGGGCGTCGGGCGCGCATGGCCTCGAAGGCACGCGCACTCGGTTCGCGAGGCGCGTACGGGAGGCTGAGCCCGAAATGGTCGGCATCGATGTGCCGGCCGGCCGCGGCAGCCGCGCGTTCGATGGTGCGCCGCGCCTCGCCGGCCGCCGACGGCTCGAGCACCGCGCCCAACCACCCGTCGGCCACGCGACCCGCTCGTTCGAGCGCCACCGGACCCATGCCGCCCAGCCAGATCTCGAGAGGGTCCTGGCGCGGCAGTGGGCGCACTTCGTGGGCGTCGTAGCGGTATGGGCCGAACTCGGCGGACACCGCGTCGCCGCGCCACCACGCACGGACGAGCCCGACGATCTGCTCGAGGAGCATGCCGCGATTTGCCTTGCCCACTCCGAGCGCACCCCGTTCGCCCGGCTGATCGATACCCGGTACGAAGCTCAGCAGCAGACGCCCGTTCGAGAGCAGGTCGAGCTGCGCGAGCTCTTTCGCGAGGTGCATCGGATTGCGCCCGAGGGGCACGATGTTGGTACCGAGCTTGAGCGTTCTCGTGCGTGCCGCCGCATAGGACAAGGCGACGATCGGATCGGTTGCCGCGCCCAGCGGAATGTCGGAGAGCCACACGGTGTCGAACCCGTGGCCTTCGAGGCTTGCGATGAAGGTGCCGTACTCGACCGGATCGAACGAGGTGAACGACGGCGCCACCGCGATGCGGACCTTCATGTCAGCTCCGCGACCCGTGCTGTGGCGACATCCATGCCGTCAGCCTCGCGCGTGCGTCGGGCGCGCGCCTACGCTGCGCCCGCGGCCGGCGACAAGGGGACTGTCATGGGGATGCTCGACGGCAAGACGGTGATCGTAACCGGAGGGGCGCAGGGCATGGGCCGTCGCCACGTGGAGCGTTGCGCCGCCGAAGGGGCGTTCGTCGTCGCGACCGACCTGCAGGACTCCGCGGGGCGAGCGGTGGTCGACGCGCTCGGTGGTCGTGGGGTGTTCGTGCGTCACGACGTCACCGACCCGGCAGGCTGGGACACGGTGATCGGTGTCGCGTTGGCGCACGGAGGCGGGGTGCACGGCCTGGTCAACAACGCGGCGGTGTACTCGGGCACCAAACCCATCGGCGAGGAAGCGTTCGACGTGTTCGAACGCACGATGCGCGTGAACGTCAACGGGACCTGGTGGGGCATCACCAAGGTGATCGAACCGATGCGCGCGAGCGGCGGCGGCTCGATCGTGAACATCTCGTCGATCGCCGGCACGACGGGCATGCCCGGTTTCAGCTCGTACGGCACCTCGAAGTGGGCGGTTCGTGGTCTGACGAAGATCTGCGCGAGCGATCTCGGGCCGTTCGCCATACGCGTCAACTCGGTGCATCCGGGCGGCATCGCCGAGACCGGCATGTACACCGTGCCCGTGACCGACGAGGAGAAGCGGCAACGCTACGAAGCGGTGCCGCTCCGCCGCTCGGGCTCCGTCGACGACGTCTCGTCGCTCGTCGTCTTCCTCCTGTCGGAGTCGTCGTCGTACATCACGGGCATCGAGCACGTGATCGACGGCGGCGCGTCGTTGTCCTGAGCACGTGCGCGAGCTCGCCGCCCACGCCACTGCTGATGAGCAGGCGTTCCGCATCGAGGCGCGGACCTTCCTCGACGCGCACGCATCGTTGCGCGGGGGTGAAACCGACTGGTCGAACGGCCCTCGCACGCACACGCCTGATGCCCAGCGTGACTTCTTCGCGCGCTGTCGTGCGTGGCAGGCCACACTGTTCGACCACGGTTTCGCCGGCCTCGCGTGGCCCCCCGAGAACGGCGGTCGCGGCGCAACCGCGTGGCAGTCGATCGTGTTCGAGCAAGAGCAGGCGCGCTATGACTGCACGTCGGGTTTCATCGCGGCGACGATCGGTATGGTCGGTGCGATGCTGCTCGCCCACGGTACGCACGCGCAGCAGGCTCGCTACCTCCGTCCGTTGTTGCGGGCCGACGAAGCGTGGTGCCAGCTCTTCAGCGAGCCCGATGCCGGCAGCGATCTCGCGAGTGTCTCGACGCGAGCCGACGTCGACGGCGACCATTTCGTGGTGACCGGTCAGAAAGTGTGGACCTCGTACGCGCAGTACTGCGAGCGCGCAATTCTGCTGGCCCGCACGAACACCGAGGCACCGAAGCACCACGGCATCACGGCGATGATCGTCGACTTCACGTCACCGGGCATCACGGTGCGTCCGCTGCGGCTCATCACCGGGCACTCGCATTTCAACGAGGTGTTCCTGGACGAGGTGCGCGTACCGAAGGCCGATGTCGTGGGTATGGTCGACGGCGGGTGGGCCGTCGCTCGTACGGTCTTGTCGAGCGAGGCCACCCAGGTCGGTACCACCGCCGACTCCGGCGATGCCGCGGCCCTCATCGAGCTCGCACGGGAGTTCGGTCGCTCGGGGGATCCACGCGTGCGACAGGAGCTCGCGCGCGCCCACACCAACGAACGACTGGTGCACCTGCTGAACCAGCGGGTGCTCGACGCGGTGCGCCGAGGTGCGCAGCCCGACGTCGATCCGTCGTTGCTCAAAGTGCTCTGGTCGGAGGCGAAGGTGCACAAGGACCTGGTCGCGCTGGCGCTGCTCGGTCCGGCGGGCACGCTCTACGGCGTCGACGCGCCCCGCGGGGGGTACTGGAACACGCAGGTGCTGAACCGCTACTGGGCCACGGTCGGCGGTGGCACGAGCGAGGTGCACCGCAACATGGTGGCCGAGCGCGCACTCGGACTGCCGCGCTGAACCTGCAACGAGCGATCGCGGCATTGGCGCCGATTGCCGCTGAGCGGCTGCGTTCGACCCATACTCATCTTTCGCGTCCGGCGGACGCCGCACACCGTGGGGGAGCGACATGCACGACATCGCAGTTCGGGGCGGGCTTCTCATCGACGGTACGGGTGTGGCGGCACGACGGGCCGATGTGGGCATCACCGGCGGGCGGGTAACCGCGATCGGCGATGTCGGTGAGGCGCGCCGCTCGATCGACGTCGAGGGGCAAATCGTCGCCCCGGGGTTCGTCGACGTGCACACCCACATCGACGCGCAGGTGTTCTGGGACACGTCGCTCAGCCCCAGCTCGCTGCACGGCGTCACCACGATGCTCGCCGGCAATTGCGGGTTTACCCTCGCGCCGATCAACCCTGACCACGCCGACTACCTGGTGCGCATGCTGGCAATCGTCGAAGGCATGCCGCTCGCGGCACTGCAGGCAGGTGTGCCCTGCGATTGGACATCCACGAGCGAGTACTTGGATCGCGTCGACGGCACGCTCGCGGTGAACGCGGGCTTCATGGTGGGCCACTCGGCGTTGCGCCGTGTGGCGATGGGCGATGCCGCCACGCAGCGAGAGGCCACCGCGGCCGAGATCGCGGTGATGGTGCAGATGTTGCGTGCGGGTCTGGCCGCGGGCGGCCTCGGGTTTTCGTCATCGTGGGGCATCGCGCACACCGACGCAGCCGGTGATCCGGTTCCGTCGCGCTTCGCCCCGGTGAGCGAGCTCGTGACGCTCGCCGCACAGTGCCGGGACTTCGCGGGCACCTCGCTCGAGTTCCTCCCGAAGTACGTCGATCGGTTCGATCCGGCGCAGGCCGAGTTGCTCGCGAGCTTGTCGGCAGCCGCGCAGCGTCCCCTGAACTGGAACGTGTTGCGCATCACGGTCAACGAGCTCGCCCAGGCGAACGAAGCGTTGCGCCAGGCCGATCATGCGAAGTCGATGGGTGGCAAGGTCGTCGGGCTCAACATGCCGATCCCGTCGCGTGCGAGGTTCAGCTTCTTGACGGGTTTCGTGTTGGGAGCATTGCCCGGTTGGGGCGAGGTCATCGGCTTGCCGGTCGACGAGCGCGTGCGTGCGTTGCGCGATCCCGACGTGCGTCGCCGCCTCGAGGCGTCGGCACCGAACGCAGTCGGTCCGATGCGCGAAATCTGCGAGTGGGACAAGCGCGTCATCGTCGAAACCTTCACGCCGCAGACGAAGAAGTACGAGGGTCGTGTCACCGCGGACATCGCGCGCGACGAAGGCAAGAGCGCGTTCGACGCGTTGCTCGACATCGTGTGCGCGGACAACCTCCGCACCATGTTCACGCGGCTGGCGAGCGCGCCGTCGGCCGACGACTGGCACCTCATCATCGACGCGTGCCGTACCGGCCGCACGATGATCGGTGCAAGCGACGCCGGTGCGCACCTCGACTTCACCGCGTACTTCGACTATCCGGTGTACGTGATCGAGCACGCCGTGCGCCGCCACGGGGTACTGGCACTCGAAGAGGCCGTGCAAATGCTCACATCGGTCCCGGCCGACCTCTATGGCTTGCGCGACCGCGGTCGGCTCGTCGAAGGTGCGTGCGCAGACATCGTGGTGTTCGACCCCACCACTGTCGGCTCGGGCACGATCACCACCCGCTTCGATCTTCCCGCCGCGGCGGGGCGGCTCTACGCCGAGCCGGTCGGCGTGAGCCATGTGCTCGTGAACGGCGCGCCGATCGTCGACAACGCCACGTTCACCGACGAGCGCCCGGGCACCTTGCTACGCGCCGGCCGCGACACGAACACGCCTTCGCTCGACTGAAACGCGGTCCGCCACTGCGTCGTTCAGCCGGTGTACTGCAGCCCGTTCACGCCGACGGCGGCTGACGCGCCCACCGTGCAGCGCCGCACGAGTCGATGATTCGGGAAGTGGTCACCGGTCGCGCGGTGGTTGGTGCAACGCTCGTCCCACACCACGAGATCGTGGCGATGCCAGTTCCAGCGGCACTGCACGTTCGGGTCCTCGACGCTATGGCGCAACAGCGGTATCAGCGCGGCCGATTCGTCGGCGTTCATGCCCACGATGCCGTTGATGTACGCGCCGCAGAGGAACAAGGCGCGTCGGCCGGTGAGGGGGTGCACGCGGATGATGGGTTGTTGCCAACCACCGAACTCAGCTTCGACCTTGTCGAAGACATCGGCGCCGAATTGCATCGTGATCTTGCGCCGCATGTCGTCGCCGGGGTTCACGTCCCACAGGAGCGGTGCGAGCAGATCCTGCATGACGGGCGACAAGCTGTCGTGCGCCGCGTACAGGCTCGCCCACAACGTGTCACCGCCGACGACCGGCGTGTCCTGCATGCTCAACACGGCGACATCGGGCGGCTCGGGCAGGAACGCCACGTCGGTGTGCCACAAGTCGGCCTTCGGGGGACTGTCGGCGGCGTCCTCGATCCACTCGAGCGGCACGAACACGCCGCGCGCGCGATTCGGCGGGTAGATGTTGGGGGGGCCGAAGCGTGCTGCGAACGCGATGTGCTCGTCGTCGGTGATGTGTTGGCCGCGGAAGAAGATCACCAGGTGATCCATCAACGCCTGGTGGAGCACCGCGAACTGA
>JANMVY010000028.1:0-1869 GCA_031393535.1 Actinomycetes bacterium
TGCAACTCGCGGTTGGTGAGCGCCGCGCCGAGCTGGGCGCTGAGCGCGCGCAGAAGTCGGAGGTCCTGCGCACTGAGTGGCGGGCCTACCAGTACGAGCCTCGCGTCCGCGCGCAGGTCGACCGCCTGACCCACGTTCGGGGTCGTCGGTACCGGCGAACCGGATGACGCCTCGATACGCCAGTCGTCACCTTCGCGCGCGAGCACCGCCACCGCCTCGAGCCCGAAGGTCGACCGCACCTGCGCGAGCAATCCGGCAAGCGGATCGTGCGCCCCGATGAGCGTCACGGTGCTCCGTGCCAGTGCCTCCGCCTCGGCCCGCGCGCGATCGGCCTCCACCGTACGTCGACCCAACGCACCGACGAGCGTGGCGATGAGGCCGGCCACCGCGACGAACACCACGAGTTCGATGATCCCGTCGCCATTCGCGACGCGCAGGGTGTGACGGGGAGGCGTAAAAAACCAGTTCGCGAGCAACGAGCCGGCGAGCGCGCTCGCGAGACCGACGCGCGCGCCACCGACGGCTGAGGTCACCGCCACGACGGACAACAGCGCCAAAAGTGGTTCGTGGCGCGACAAGGGGCTGTCGAGCGCGAGTCCCACGAGCACCACGACAGGCAGCCCGATTGCCGCCAACAACAACGCGCCCATCTCACGCCGTTGTGACACCGGCTGCTGACGCACGCGGGGCATCGATACAGCTGCCTGCGTCGAACTGGTTGCGATGATGTGGAGGTCGGTGTCGCGCAGCTCACGTGTGATTGTGTCCACCACCGAGCCCTGCCGCACCCGTGTCCACCGCGACCGTTGCGACGCGCCGATCACGAGCTGCGTGGCGCGCTCGGCGCGGGTGAACAACACGAGCGCGCTCGCGACATCGTCGCCGACCACCTCGTGATACGAACCGCCGAGCCGCACGAGGAGATCACGCTGAGCCGCTAGTCGGTCGTCGTGCGCTTCGGCCGCCCCGCCACCGACGGTGATGTGAACACCGATGAGCTCGCCGTTGTTTCGTCGCGCGAGCCGCGCGGCTCGGCGCACGACGTTGTCGTTGCCCGGCGCGCTGGTCACCGCGACGACGACTCGCTCGCGTATCTCCCATCGGTCGGCGATGTCATGTGCATCGAGGTACGCGAGCAAGGGCTCGTCGATGCGCGCCGCGACCCACAACAACGACAGCTGCCGTAGCGCGGTGAGTGTCGCGGGGCGAAACAGATCGAGCACGGTCGAATCGATCTCGTCGGGTGCATAGATGTTGCCGTGCGCGAGGCGGCGCCGCAGTGCCTCGGGTGTCATGTCCACGAGCTCGACCTGATCGACGCGCGCAAGAAACGCGTCGGGGATCGACACGACCTGACTTCGTCCGGTGACTCGCTCGATGACGTCGTGCTGCGATTCGATGTGACCCACCCACAATGTGGTGATCACGTCAATGCCGGCTGTAGCGAGGCGATCGACGTCGGCCCAGCGCCCTCCATCCTCACCCAGGGTGCCACCGACCCCGGCGAGATCATCGACCAGCACGACACGCGGCCGCCGGGCCAACACCGCGTCGACATCAAGTCCTCGGGCCTCTCGACCGACATGCTCGAAGCCGTCGAGCAGCGCGGCGGTGCGCCCTCGCCCGTGCGTCTCGACAACACCGACCACAACGTCGCTGCCGCGCTCCGCGCGTCGACGGCCCTCGGCAAGCATGGCGAACGTGGTACCGACGCCGGGCGCCGCACCAAGGTACACACGTACGACACCGCGATCCATGAGACCCCGAGTCTCGCAGCTCCGGAGTCGTGCGACACCACGGCTACCGCTCCGGCTATGGCTCGACCAGTTCACCGGTCTCGCCTGGTCGCCGGTCGATCGCGAGCGCGAG